>JAICFA010000098.1 GCA_025923935.1 Candidatus Krumholzibacteriia bacterium | reverse complement strand
GAGGATCGAACCTACCGACTCCGCGAACGCAGCCAAGAAGCCCCATACCACCGGCGCAAACGTGATCCCCAAGTTCGCCATTGCGCCGCCGGTTCCCTCCCAGCGCTCCGGGCCGCCCATGATCTTGTCGTAACCGTGAAACAAGAACATGCCGATCGCAACACCGACCCGAATCACCAACAGGCCGAAATCCTTCGCAACGCCTTCGCTCGAAGTCAACTTTCCGAACATGGGCAAACCTCCTCAGGTCCCGGGGAGCATAGGTGCAAGCTCGCCGGCGGGTAAAGTTCTAGTAATGGCAGGAATCGAGCCAGGAACGAGGAGGCGTTATCGCGCCGCGGCTTCCACGAGGGGAAACTCGCGCACGATGTCGTAAAGCGTGGTGCGCTGCGCGGGCACGAAGCCGGAATCGCGAATCAGGGCGACGATCTCGTCGATGGTGGTGCGGTTGTAGAAGCCGGCTTCTTGCATGACATTCTCGTCGAAGATGGTGCCGCCGAAATCGTCGCCGCCGAAATGCAGCGCCACCACGCCGGTCTTCTTTCCTTCCGAGAACCACGACGCCTGCACGTGCTGCACATTGTCGAGGTAGATACGTGCGACCGCCAGCATACGCAGATAGCGATTGGGCCCCGCTTCGCTCACGACGCGGCGCGCGAGCGGATTTTGGTCGCGCTTGTAGCTCCAGGGGATGAACGCGGTGAAGCCACCGGTTTCGTCCTGCAGCGCGCGCACGACGTCGAGGTGCTCGATCACGTCGTCGTCGGTTTCGACGTGGCCGTACATCATGGTGGCGGTGGAGCGCATACCGCCGCGGTGGGCGGCGCGGTGCACGTCGACCCAATCCCGGGTGGTTCCCTTGGGCCAAAGCTTGGAGATCTGCTCCTTCACGCGATCCGTGAGGATTTCCGCGCCGCCGCCGGGGATGGAACGCAGTCCCGCTTGGTACAAACGAGCAATCACGTCGTCGAGGGAGAGCCCCGACACCTCGGTCATCTTCATGACCTCGGGCGCCGAGTAGAAATGGGCGTGGATATCGGGAAAGCGCCGGCACGTCTCGCGCACCAGGTCGAGGTAATACTGGAATGGAATCGCCTTATTGAGCCCGCCCTGAAGGAGCACGGTGGTAACACCCATCTCGCGGGCGCGCGCGAACTGCTCCATCATTTGCTCGATGGAGTAGGTGTATTCGCCGTCTTGGCCGGGCGTGCGATAGAACGCGCAAAACGCACAGAACGCGTCGCAGGTATTGGTGTAGTTGAGATTGGTGTCGATGACGAACGTCACGCGCCGCTCGGGGTTCAAGCGCCAGCGCGTCGTCATAGCGAGCGGCGCAAGCTCGAGCAACGGCGCGTCCCGAAGCAGATACATGCCCTCGTCGCGCGTGATGCGCTCGCCGTTTTCGATCTTCCTACGAATCGTGTCCATCGTTGCGGATTCTAGCATGAAGGAGGACCACCGTACTACCGAACCGCGGCCGGAGTCAGCGCAGCGCGGGCGCGCTCGAGTGCCTGGTCCAGGGTGACCGTCACGTTCTCCGCGCCGATGCGCGCGACGAAGCCCGATTGTTCCAGCACTTCGCGCGGCTGAGGATTCACCCCGGCTAGGATCAGAAGCGTGCCGTCGCGCCGCGCCTTGTCGTATACGTCCTCCAGCGCGCGCACGCCGGTGGCATCCACCGCCGGCACACGGCGCATGCGCAACACGATGACCTTGGGCTTCTTGTGCACACGGTTGATCGTGCTCTTGAACTTGTCGGCGGCGCCGAAGAAGAACGGCCCGTCGATCTCGAACACGGCCACTCCGTTGGGGACTTTTCGATCACGCACGCTTTCTTCGTCTTCCCCTTCGACCTCGTCGTGCTCTTCGAATAAGTACGACGTTTGCGTCACGTCCGCCATTCGCTTCATGAACAGGAATGATGCCACCACCACGCCGACTTGAATTGCGACCGTCAGGTCGACGAGCACGGTGAGCAGGAACGTGGTCACCATGACGGCGGTGTCGCTCTTGGTGCTGCGAAAGATGCGGACGAAGAGCCGCCATTCGCTCATTCGGTACGCCGTGATCACCAGAATCCCCGCGAGCGTCGCCATCGGCACCAACGCTGCCCACTTGCCGAACACCACCATGATCAGCAGCAAGACGAGCGCGTGGACCATGCCGGAGACGGGCGTTTGTCCGCCGCTCTTCACGTTGGTTGCGGTGCGCGCGATCGCGCCGGTGCATGGAATTCCGGCGAAGATGGGTGTGGCGATGTTGGCGACCCCCTGCGCGACCAGCTCGGTGTTGGACCGATGGCGGCGGCCCGTCATTCCGTCCGCGATCACGCACGACAACAGCGACTCGATGCCGGCCAACAGCGCGATCGATATGGCAGGCGAAAGGACGCTGCGTAGGGTTTGTAAGTCCACGTCGGGCAGACGCGGCAACGGTAGATGATTCGGCACCGCGCCGAAGCGCCCGCCGATGGTTTCGACCGGCACGTGGAAGATGTGCACGGCGGCGGTGGTTAGGAGAATGGCGGCGATTGGGCTCGGCACGAAGCGCGTGACCCGGCCCCAGAACAACAGAATGATGATGGTGCCGATCGAGACCGCCACCGCTGCCGCGCTGAACGAGCTCAGTGCGCCCGCATACGCGCCCCACTTGTCGACAAAGTGGGCCGGGACATCGCTCATTCGCAGGCCCATGAAGTCGCGAAGCTGCGAGGAGAATATGATGAGCGCGATCCCGGTAGTAAATCCCACCGTCACTGGGTAGGGAATGAACTTGATCACGGCACCCATGCGCGCGACGCCCATCACGATAAGAAGCAGCCCCGCGATCAGCGTGGCGGCTGCCAGTCCATCGTAGCCGTACTTCTGCACGACGCCGTACACGATCACCACGAATGCGCCCGTCGGACCGCCGATTTGTACGCGGCTGCCGCTCAATGCGGAGATAATGAAACCGCCCACGATGGCGGTGAACAATCCCTGTTCGGGCTTCACTCCGGACGCGATGGCGAACGCCAGCGCCAGCGGCAGCGCCACCACGCCGACGATCACGCCGGCACCAAGGTCCTTCACGAACAGGTGCTTCGTGTAGCCTTCGCGTAGAACCGTGAGGAGTTTGGGTTGAAAGCGGTGGTCGGACATCGACGCGAACGTCATTCACCGTCCGCGAAGGGATCGTCCGCGTCGGCGGGCTCCCACAGTTCGATCTTGCGCCCCTCGGGATCGATGATCCAGCCGAACTTGCCGTACGGTGCCTCTTGCACCTCGTCGATCACGTGCACGCCTTCGCGTTTCAATTGCGTCAACAGCGACTTCAAGTCGGCGACGCGCAAATTGAACATGTAGGGCTGCTCGCTCGGCTCGAAGTATTTCGTGTCGCGGGCGAAAGGGCTGAACACGGTGGTGCCGATGCGCTGCGGACGGCGCTTATCGCGCCACTCGAACGACCAACCGCCGTACGCATCGGATTCGATGCCGAGGTGTTTGCGGTACCACGCCATGAGCTTGCTGGGATCGTCCGCCTTGAAGAACATTCCGCCGATGCCGGTGACGCGCACTAACGGTGTCACCGACGCGCGCGCGCGTTGCGTCTTCGCCTTGGTGGCGCGACGCGATTCAGACTTGCGCGGCGTCTTGCTGCGGGCAGCCGTGCCGCGTTTGCTCTTGCGTGTCGCCATATTACCTCGCCGCCGGGGCGCGATCCGCGGCTTGTGCCGCTTCGTCGAGATGCCGGAACTTACCGATGGCTTGGTGCTCGGCGGCGGTCATGCGGAAGCGGAAGCCCTGCAAATATTCGCGCATCTCGTCGACGGTCATGTCGACGTCGCGCGCGCGCGGCGCACCTACGGTCTCGAAGTTCGCCCAGCCTTCTGCGAGGGAGCGATCGAGTATAGAAATGAGTCGCGCCTTGTCGGTGTCGGGCAAATCGCTGCGAACCATCCAACGCGCGAACACGAACGGCAGCCCCGTCCACTTGTTCCACACCTCGCCCAGATCCGTGACGTGCGGGTAATCCTTGACCCCGCGCCGGTGCAGCAGCGCTTCGTCGCCGATGAGCAAGAAGGCGTCGTTGGACGGCCAGTCGACGGGGGTGAAGCGCGCAGGTCGCACCCGCCACGCGTGCGTCAAGAGCACGCGCAAGAGGCGCACCGACGTCGACGTCTCGCCGGTGACACCGATGGTTGCACCGTCGAGCTGGTCGAAGGGGCGCTTCGAGTAGAACAGAATGCTGTGCGCGCGCTCGATGGTGGAGATGCAGAAGTCGCCCAGCGGCACAAAGCGATCCTCGATCTCCCACGCGGTCACCAGCGGCACCGGACCCGCGTCCACCTCGCCGGCCGACGCCGCGCTGGAAAGTTTTCGCGGCACCAGCGACTCCAAGCGCACTCCCGGCTCATTCTCGAGGCCGTGAAAAAACAACACACAGTTCAAATACGGAATCTTACCGAGTCGAATCATTGGCTGCTTTCCGGTTGAGGATCTTGTCCAGCGCCTTGTCGGCCTCGCGCGTCAGCACCTCTTTGGCTTTGTCGGTGGCGCGCTGCTTGATTCTGTCTTCCACTACAGCGCGCACCGCGGCCAAGAACTCGCGCGAGATTTCCTTGCCGATGGCGTCGGGAGTGTCGCCGTGAGGTCCGCCCACGTTGCTCAAGCGAAGCGGCGGGAGCTCTTGGTCGAACGCTTGCACGCCCATAGGAGTAGCGTCGACGTCGACCAGGCCTTCTTCGAATACGAATTTCTCGATCAAGATGCGCTTTTCGCGCCCCGCGTCCTGCTTCTGTTCGCGCGGCACCGAGGTCGTGCGGTACTTGTCGACGTTGGCCCGGATCACCGATACGTTGGATCGTGCGCGGTCGTCCACCTGGACGCGCGCTTTGGGTGCGGAGATACGGACTTCGTCGATGACGATGGGATCGCGGTTGATCGACTTGACGTCGATGTCTATCGAGACTTCGTCCAGCGTCAGCAACTCGTCGTCGGAATAGCCCTCCGGGTTGTCCACTTCGACGTTGCGAATGGTTCCCTTCCCGCTCTTGAGCGAGATGTCGACCGATCCCACGCTCACCTTGGTGCCCATGATGCGCGACCCGTGCTTCTCGATGGCACCTTCCACCAGCGCGTCCATGCTGTTGTAAAGATAGACGCTGATCCCGACGATCACCAACAACAGCAGGATCGCCGCGATGATGATGGTGCGCTTCATGGACGGCTAGGCGCGCACGTTCTTGGCCAGCGGTTGGCCGGCGCGGGGCGATTCGCGGCTGCGCTGCACGGGCCGGTACGTGTCCTCGAGTACTGCGGCCACGTCGGCATCCTCGTACACCTTGACCACGTTGTACAACGCGTCGCGCTCCACCGGCCGCTTGCCGGCGTCCCGAATCAGGCGCACGAGGCGCTTGCGCGTCACCCCCACCGGGCTGCGCGCGTCCGCGGCGTGGGCGATGCGCTCCTTCGCAATCGTGCCGTCCACATCGTCCGCACCAAAATTGAGCGCGATGCCGGCGGTGTCTTCCTGCAGCATGATCCAGTACGCCTTCACGTGCGGGAAGTTGTCGAGCATCAGTCTCGAAACCGCGATGGTCTTCAGGTCTTCCAGCGCCGACGCGTGCCGCGGAACGATCTTCTCCGCGCTGATCTGATACTCAAGGGGTATGAACGCGAGAAAGCCGCCGCTCCGGTCTTGCTGCTCGCGCAAGAGGCGCAAGTGCTCGACGCGCTCCGCGTACGTTTCGATGTGGCCATATAGCATGGTCGCGTTCGACGGAATGCCGCGTGCGTGCGCGTGCGCGTGGATCTCGAGCCAGCGGTCGGACTGCGCCTTGCCGAGGTAGCGTAGCTCTTTCGCGACCCGCTTGGAGAATATCTCCGCGCCGCCACCCGGCATCGAGTTCAAACCCGCCGCGATCAAGCGATCCAGAATCTCGTCGACCGAGAGCTTCCAGCGCTTCGCGAAATAATCGATCTCGGCGGCGGTGAACGCCTTGATCTGGATGTGCGGATGGGCCTCGCGGATCGCGCGGATGTAGCTTTCGTGGTACTCGAAGGTCCAATCGGGATGGTGCCCGCCGACGATGTGCACTTCCGTCATCTCGGGCGTGATGTGCGCGAGGATGTCCTCAACCGTCATCTCCCACGCACCGGCGTCGTTGCGGCTGTGCACGTAGTCGCAGAACTTGCAGTTCAGCACACAGACGTTGGTGGGATTGACGTGCGTGTTGATCACGAAGTAGACGCGCTCGCCGCTTTTCGCGCGCGCGACATGCTCCGCCATCCGTCCCACCGCGGTCAGATCCTGCGTCTCGAACAGGCGCAATCCGTCCGCCGGCGAAATGCGGCTGCCGGCGCGAACTTTCTCCCAAATGGGGATTAGCGCGGAGTCGGAAAAGGTAATGCCGTGAACCGTTTGCAGCATGGCGCTGGGCTGCAGTATAGGGCGAAAGCCAAATCGCGACAAGCGCTTCGCAAGCCTGGACAAGGCGCGCGCGGGTGTGCTAACAGTCTTTTTTACGCGGGAGCCCCGTTTCGTGAACGTCCGCGGTCTCGTCCATCTTTTAATCGTTTACATCGTTTGGGGAAGTACCTACCTCGGTATCCGACTTGCCGTGCGCGACGGTTCCGGCTTTCCACCGTTCGTGATGGCCGGTACCCGCATCTTCATCGCGAGCGGAATCCTGTTCGCGTGGGGAGCGCTCACCAAGAAAAATCTCCGCCCGACCCGAAACGACCTGCAAATGGCCGCCGCCTCGGGCGTGCTCTTGTGGCTGGGGGGCAACGGCCTCGTGAGCTGGGCCGAGAAACGCGCCGAGTCGGCGCACGCGGCGCTCGTCGTCTCATCGCTCCCGCTCTGGACCACGACGCTCGAATCCTTCCTCGATCGCCGGCCGCCGACATGGCGACTCGTGGTGGCGCTCGCGATCGGCATGGCGGGAGTGACCGTGCTCAACTACCCGATGCTGCAGCACGGCTCGCGCTCGGACATCATCGCCGTGCTCGCCCTCTTGCTGGCAGTGGTGAGCTGGGGCATCGGCTCGGTGATGCAGAAGCGCCGTCCGATCACCCTTTCGGGCGAAGTGAACTCTGCGTATCAACTGTTGTTCGGTTCGTTCTTCTTGATGGCCGCGTCGCTCGTGATCGGTGAGCCGCGGCCGCACCCGACACCCGAGGCGTGGATGGCGTGGGCCTACCTCGTCATCTTTGGTTCGGTGATTGCATTCACGTCGTTCGTGAAAGCTCTCCAGCTCCTCCCCGTTCACGTCGTCGCGACCTACGCGTACGTAAACCCCGTCATCGCGCTCTTGCTCGGCTGGCTAATTTTGGGCGAACGCATCACGTCGTGGACCATCGCCGGGTCGATCCTGGTGCTCCTGGGCGTCGCCGGCGTATTCCACGAACAGCGCCAACGCGCGGCCGTCACTGCCAAAAAAGTCGCGGTTAAATAGCTAGATCTTGGGTTCGCGGTCGTCGTGGGCGTGGGCACCGCGGCGCATGTGTTCGACGCGGTTTTCGATCCACTCCAAGAAGTTGAGGACGAGGAACACCACCACCGACAAGGCGATGGCGGCAAAGTAGCGGTCGAAGCCGATGGCCGCGCCGATTGCGGCCAACGTCCACACCACCGCGGCGGTGGTGAGACCCTGCACCTGAGCGCCGCGGTTGAAGATGACACCGGCTCCGAGAAAACCGATGCCGGTTACCACTTGCCCCAGGATGCGCATGGTGTCCGCGTGGTCGCCGGAGATGACGTCGCCGAGTCGGACGTAGACGTTGGTGCCGAGGCACACCAGGACGGAGGTGCGGACGTCCAAGGGTTTGCCGCGGAGTTGGCGCTCGAAGCCGACGATGAAGCCGCACACGATCGACACCAGGATCGGCTTCCAGAAATAAAACGAGAGTGGATCGAGCGACTCGATCAAGCGATCTCCTGTAGCGTCACTTCTTCTCGTCCTTCCCCCACAATTGCTCCAAGCGACGTTCGCGGCCGCTGCCGTGCTTGTACGCATTATAGTGGTCGGGGTTGGTCATGTAGAAGTCCTGGTGATACTCCTCGGCCGGATAAAACGTGCTCGCAGGAACGATTTCGACCTCCACGTTTCCGAAGATTTTCTCGACGTCTTTCTTGGACGCCTCGGCAAGCCGCTTCTGCTCGTCATCGTGGTAGAAGATTGCGGTACGGTACTGGGTGCCGCGGTCGACAAATTGACGGTTCTTCACGGTCGGGTCGATGTTGTGCCAGTAGACGTCGAGTAGCTGCGAGTACGTGACCTGCGTCGGGTCGTATTCGATCTCCACGGCTTCCGCGTGGCCGGTGGTTCCGGTGCACACCTCTTCGTACGTGGGATTCTTCTGGGTGCCGCCGGTGTAGCCGGAGGTGGTTCTCTTTACACCCTTGATGTGGTCGTAGGGCGGCTCCATGCACCAGAAGCATCCGCCGGCGAAGGTCGCCACGGCGGTCTTTTTCTCCTCCGCGTGCGCGACGGCCGCCATCGCGGACACGACGACTAGCAACGCAATTCCGAATGCCTTCTTCATAAGAGCTCCTCGCGTAGTGTACATCCACTCCTTTATACGCGGGAACCGCTGCTTTTGGATCACTCCCAATATTCCTTCCAGCGCTTGTCCACCAGCCGCACGACGTCCGGGTCCATTTCCACCGCGTCGGGGTACCCGGGCTTCCAGGTGGCGTCGATTCCCATGACTCCGTCGTAGAGGGGCTGCACACCTTGCAGCGAGGCGTGGGTGAACATAACGTCGCGGGCGGGGTCGAAGCGCGTGAAGATCCCCCACATGGTGTCGACGTCGTCGTCGAGGTTTACGTCGGGACTGACGACGGCGATAATCTTGAGTTGCGACAGCTGCGGCGCGCGTACGAGTTGCTCGAGGGCCTTTCGACCAATATCGGTTTCGATTCGATCCACTTGGACGACGAGCATCGTGTCCTCCCAGAGGACTGCTTTCTTGACGTTCGGCATGGGAGGGAAATTGAGTTGGGCGCTCGCTGTGTGAGCCACTTGCTTTGGGTCGAGCGTGGGAGCCGAACCACCTGAGTAGGTTGACCTGCTCCCAGTGGCGTCCAGAATTACGCGGCTACCCAGGTGCATCTTGAAGCTGGTGAAGTCCAGCGTGTCGAGGGGCGCGCGCGATATCAAATGAAAGTGCTCGCGCGCATCGAAGTGGTCGCGAATGGCGCGCAGCACGTCGCGGAAATTGCGCGCGTTGGTGTTTTCGTCCACCAACACCAGGACCTTGCTCAATCCGAGCTGTCCTTCTCCCAAGAGCCCCATGGCGGTGCGCACGGGTTCGCGCGTGTAGCGCCCCTCTACCGATGCGACCAGTAAGTTGTGGAAGCCCGCTTGGTAATACGCCCACACGTCGCGCACTTCGGGGCGAATGAGTTTGATCAGCGGACCCAGGATCATCTGCGACGCGTCGCCCATGTAGCGGTCTTCTTGCGGCGGCTTCCCCACCACTGCGGCGGGATAGATAGCGCCGGGACGGTGGGTGATAGCCTTGACGCGGAAAACGGGAAAGTCGGCGACGTCGCAATAGTGTCCAAAGTGATCGCCGAACGGCCCCTCGGGGCGTCGCTCGTGCGGGAGCACCTCCCCTTCCAAGATAATTTCCGCGTCCGCGATGACATCCGCATCGATCGTCTTGGCGCGCGCGAGCCGTGTGCGCCGCGCCGAGAGAATCCCCGCGAACGCGATTTCTTCCAGCGCTTCCGGCAATGGAAATATTCCCGCCAGCATCAACGCGGGATCTCCGCCGAGTGCGACTGTCACCGGGAGCGCGCTTCCGGACTTCTCCGCTTCGCGATAATGAAAGCCGCCGCCTTTGTGAATCTGCCAGTGCATGCCGGTCGACGTCTTGTCGAACACCTGCATGCGATAGATGCCGACGTTGGATTTGCCGTTCCGCGGATTCCGCGTCAGCACGAGCGGAAAGGTAATGAACGGTCCGCCGTCTTGCGGCCAGCACGTGAT
>JAICFA010000097.1 GCA_025923935.1 Candidatus Krumholzibacteriia bacterium | reverse complement strand
GGGTCACGCTGTCGATCAACCACTCCGATCGCTTCGATCCGGTGGTGCTGGAAGCGATTCGCATCGCGCGCTCGGGTGCCGTCGGCGAGGTGACCGCGGTGCACAACATCCGCAGCTCGGATTATCCGACGTACGCGGGCGGGCCGCTGCCGCAGCCCTACCGGCAGGGCTCGTACCCGTTCCGCGACCTGGGCGTGCACAGCATGTACCTGATCGAGTCGTTCATCGGCGAGGTGCAAACGCTCGATGTTCATTACTACGAGACCGGGCGCAACCCCATGCTGACCTTCGACGAGTGGCGCGGCTACGTCGAGTGCGAGCGCGGCACGGGCTACATGTACCTGTCATGGAACACGCGACCGATTCAAAGCGAGCTCGAGATCCACGGCACGCGCGGCGTCATTAAAGTTGATCGCTTCCTGCAAACCTGCGACGTCAATCGCGTGTTGCCGGGGCCGAAGCAAATCGGAAACATCCTGAACGGCTACCGCAACGCGGTGCGGCGCTCGTTCGTAATTCCGACGAACTTGTTGCGCTTCATGACGGGATCGCTGAGGCCGTCGCCTGGCATTTATCGCTGCGTGCAAGATTTCCACCGCGCGCTGCGCGAGGGCCGCCCGGTGCCGGTGCCGGCGGAGGAAGGCCGCCGCATGGCGAAGTGGATCGACTACGCCAGCCGCGAAGCGGACCACGCCAAATCGATGCGCCTCACGCACGAAGTGACCAAGCCGCTGGCGCCGGCGCGCGTGCTGGTGACGGGTGGCGCCGGATTCTTAGGTCGTGCCTTGGTGGAGCGCTTGCTGGAAAGCGGCGATTCGGTGCGGCTGTTGCTGCGCCGCGGCAGCGGCGACAACGTCATCGTGGGCAGCTTGGGGCAGCCCGACGTCGTCGACCGCGCGGTGCAGGGGGTACAGGTCGTTTATCACGTCGGCGCCGCGATGAAGGGAAGCAAGGAAGAGTTCGAGCAGGGGACGGTGTGGGGGACGCGTAACGTGGTGGACGCATGCGTGCAACACGGCGCGAAACTGGTGTACGTGAGCTCGATGAGTGTTGTAGATCACGCGGGCCACAACGGCGCGCCGGTAACGGAGTCGTCGCCCTACGAGCCCCACCCCGACCGCCGCGGCGTGTACACGCAGACCAAGTACCGCGCCGAGCAAATCGTGCTGGAAGCGGTTCGCGACCGCGGCCTGCGCGCCGTGATCGTGCGCCCCGGGCAGATTTTCGGCCCCGGCGCCGAGCACGTGACGCCGAATGGAGTCATCGGCATCGCGGGTCGTTGGATCGTAGCGGGTGATGGGACGCGCAACTTGCCGCTGGTTTATCGCGACGACGTGGTCGATGCGTTGCTTCTCGCTGAGCGCTCGGAAGGTGCCGTCGGCCAGGTGATCAATGTCGTCGATACCACCGCCATCACGCAAAACGACTACTTGCTGGCTGCGAGTCGCAAGCAGACGCTGCGCATTCAGAAGATGCCGACGTGGGCGCTTGGAATATTGGCGTGGAAGATCGAAATCCTGGGGAAGATGATGAAGCGCGACGTGCCTCTCACGCGCTACAAGATCCGCTCGCTCAAACCGCTGTGGCCGTTCGAGACCGCCAAGGCGCGCGAGCTCCTGGGGTGGTCGCCGCGAGTGGGTACCACCGAAGGCCTGCGGCGGACTTTTGGGGGTAATGAATAAGGTAAGCGTCGCGTGATTACCTGCGGAGCGCGACCGGGCGCTTGTGAAAAAACTGCGTACCGTCGCTCTGAAGGAGGATTTAACCCAGAGCTGTGAACGCTGTATACACGCGACACCAAAACTCAGGCACAGCACCACAAAACAAGAACGTCTGGGCTCTCCAACAGCCCGGACGTTCTTGTTTTGTGGACACTGACCTGCGCAAACGCCTCCACTGCATAACAAAAAAGGGTGCGCAGGCGTACCC
Source organism: Candidatus Krumholzibacteriia bacterium (assembly GCA_025923935.1). Classification (GTDB taxonomy): domain Bacteria; phylum Krumholzibacteriota; class Krumholzibacteriia; order WVZY01; family JAKEHA01; genus JAKEHA01. Next base: position 8,055 of record JAICFA010000097.1, on the reverse strand, counting down.
TTCTTGTTGATTATGCCGCGCCGGGCGCGGTCTACACCGCTCATAGTCACAGCGTAGGTACCGGTAAGACCGGACGCATTGTTCCGGCCCCGCGCCGGCGCGGCCAAACTATTATACGCGTTTTCGCGCGCGAATTTCCGTTAGAACCCGAACGACGCCTGGATCGCCGGGATCAGCTTCCAATCGTTTTGGTAGCGCGTCATTTGCGCGACACCCTTGACCACCAGATCGCGCGAGACGTGATATCCCACTCCGGTCTCGACGCGATAGACGTTTTCATCCCACGACATCGACTCGCCCAAGCTGTTCTCCACTTCCTGGAACATCAAGCCGTCATAGCGCAGCGCAATATCCCACGCGGGCGCCACCGAATAGACCGACTGCACATAGAACGACTGGTTCGCAAGGCCATCCTTGCGCAGTGGTGTGTCGTACTTGTTGTAGAAGTATTCGCCCATGAACCACAGCTTCCAAATCTTCCAGTCGACGCTGAGGCCGTAGAGGTCTTGGTAGTAATCGTTCACCGTGGCACCCGCGGGCAGGTACGGGGCGACCGCGCGGTCCAAGTACGCGCCGTGCGCGTACGAGAACCAGGTCTTCAAGCCAGGCGTGAAGGCGTAGCCGATCTTGGCGTGGGGCGAAAGGTTGTCATTGATGTCGGCGCCCTGTACGCTGGCCGACGGCGGACCCAGCGTGAGACCGAAGGAAAACTCGAAGTGGCCCAATGTCCCCAGCGCGAATGCGCCGTAGTTCCAGCAGTTGTCGTACAGCACCGGCATGGACGCGTAGCGGTAACCGCGCGTGCCGTTGGTGTCGGCGTAGGTCACGCCGTATTCCTGCGCCGTGCCGCGCTTGGACAAGAGATCGTCGAGGTCGTTGGGCATCATGGTATACGGTAACGACGACTTCCAATACTGCTGCAGGGGAATACCGACCAGCGGATTCTTGTTCGAGTAGGTCTGGCTCGCCCAAATGCCGTCGTGCACGGGGATGAGACCGGCCTCGATGAAAATGTTCCGTTCCTCGTGCACGCGCTGCATGATGTAGCCGCCGTAGAAACGAAACTCGCTATAGCTTTCCGGGCTCACCAAGAACTGGATGTACACCGAGGTGTTCCCGCGCTTGCCGTCGACGAACAGGCGCGTGCGCAATGCATCGAAGTTACCGTCATTGGTGTTGGTGGTGTTCAGATAGCGATAATCGCCGACATCGGTGGCCACCAGGTCGACCAAGCCGCGCACCTGAATGGCGCTTTGGCCGCGCGCACTCACGGCGATGCCGAGCAGCGCCAGCGTCAGGAATGTGGCCACCGCGATGGGGCGCCCCGCGGCAGATGGAGTCAAATGAATCACGGTCGACGAGCGTCTCATACCAAAACTCCTTCTTCTTCCTGCGGCGCGGCCGCGGGTGTCGCAGCCGACGGACCGGCGCATGGCAGCGTCATGGTGAAGGTGCTGCCGCGTCCCGGCGTGCTCGACACGGCGATGCGGCCGCCGTGTTTTTCCACGATCGCCTTGCACAGCGCCAAGCCGAGCCCAAAACCCTTCGAACCGAAGCCGTACGTGCCCGACGAGTGGTGCATGACATCACCCACCTCGTAGATCTTGTCGAAAATCCATTTGAGCTCGTGCTGCGGAATGCCGATGCCGGTGTCTTCCACCGTCACGGCGAATTCGCCGCCGCTCTTGCGTGCACTCACGCGGACGGTGCCGCCGTCGGCGGTGAAGCGGACGGCATTGTCGAGCAACGCGAGGAATGCATCGGTGAAACGACGCGGGTCGAGCATGGCGTTGATGGGTTCTTCGCCGAGATCGAGCGTCAGGCGGAGCTTGCGCTCTTCGGCGACCTGGCGCCGGCCCACGGCGGCGTCGCGTACCACCTCGCGCACGTCGCGCTGGGTGACCTGCAGCGCTTGCAACCCCTGCTCGTAGTAGGTCAAGTCCAACATCGACTGCACCAGCTTGTTCAAGCCGGTGAGCTGCTCGGTAATGAGTGTCGTGGTTTCCTTCACCTTGTCGGGGAGCTGACCCATGGCACCGCTCGCGATCATTTCGTTGAAGCCGGTGATGATGGTGAGCGGGGTGCGCAGCTCGTGGCCGGCCAGGGCAATGAAGTTGCTCTTCGCCTGGTCGAGGTGTTTCAAGTTTTGCACGTAGGTGGCGAGCGACTCGCGCATGAGCGCGAAGTTCTTGCCCAAGAGTGCCAGCTCGTCGCGGCCGCGCATGTCGATGGGGTAGTTGTATTGGCCCTTTTGCAGAGCCACGGACGCGGCCACGATGCGCGACAGCGGCGTGGTGATGGTGTTCGCCACCAAGAAGCCGACGAACAGCGTCACCACGACGGCGGCCAGTCCGCCCAGTGCCAAGCGCTTTTCCAGCATCAGAATGGGCGTCATTTCCGCCATCAGCTCGCGTCCCAGCAACGCATCGAAACCGTCTTCGGGAGCCACTCCACCCACTCCGACGTGGATGGTGACGTACTCGCGGCCGTCGTGATTACGGCTGAACGCTTCCGACATGGTGACCGATCCCTGAGCCATGCTGGTCGCAACACCGGACTGCGGTCTCCAATCGATGTCCGCGCCGGGCCGCGACGCATAGGTGCTCGCCAGCGCATGGCCGTTTTTCGCGAGGCACACGTCGGCGCCGGTGAGGCGCTTCACTTCGCCCGCGAATTCGTCGGTCAGGAAGCTGCCGAAGCGCACCACCGCTTCCAAATTGTGCAGCACGTAGACGGGTGCGACCGCGGCCACCACCACGCGCCCGTCGTACTCGTAGAAGTCCGCCACCGCCGAGCCGCGCATCGCCAGGTCGATGGCCGCGGTCCCCGTGCGCGCGGGCTCGCTGGCGCGCGAACCGCCCAGTGCCAACCGTTCGCCGCGCGTCACGCGCGTGACGAAGCGCCCGTCCGCGTCGAACAACTCCATGAAGTCGGCGTCGGTGATGCGCAGGAAGTCGCTCGCGATGCCCTCCAGCGTGGGCACGAACTCGGCACCGCGCTCCTCGCGCGGAATCGAGAAGGGAGCGAAGAAGCGCGGGTCGCGCACCGTGACCTGCGCCATGCTGACCAATTCGTTGCGCCGCGACGTCACCATCTGCACGAACACCGATCCGGCTTCGGACAGGCTCTCGTTCACCCGGCGGCGCACGGTGTCGTTCGACGTGCGCATCGCCGAAAGCAGGATGGTCACGAGGATCGCAATCAGCGGCACCGTCGTCAGGACGACAATGCGCACTCGTAATGATCCAAATCGCAGCATGGTGGGTGACCTAGATCTGCACGTCCAGTTTAGTCACACCGTCGCCGACCGCCGTCTTGACGGTGCGGTCGCCCAAGTCGGGGTGCCAGACCCGCACGGTGTAATTGCCGTTAGGAATGTTCGAGATAATGAAATCGCCGTTTTCATCCGGTTGGGTGACGAACGGTGTATCGACCACCAGCACGTAGGCCGACATGGTCGAGTGAATGTCGCAGAACACCTGCACAATGCCCGGCTTGTCGAAGGTCACACTCTTCGACTTGCCCTTGCCGTAATAACCCAGGTCGAACTTCTTCGGCTTCGAGTACGAAAAGACGTTGTGATAGACCAAGTCGCCGTTGGGGAAGTCAACCGTCGCTCCTACCGGTACTCCCAGCACGTGGGGCTCGAACGACTGATCGATCTGCCACAGCTCGGGGCGCTTGCCCTGCTTGCGCGCGGCGTCGCGCGTGCCCGCTCCCTCCACATAGACCACCACGTCCTTGGGGGTGCTCGAGCGCCGCGCCCGTGCTTCGCCCGAGCTCACCGAGTTGAGCGTGCCCGCGTAGGGGTCGAGGCCGGCCGACATGGGCGGTGCCACGTCGGTGATGATGCGAACGGTGCCGCGAATCTCGCCAGCCTGCACGACGGTGGCGAAAAACATCCACAGCACGGGGACCAAAATGAGCCACCACTGCGGGCGCAAGCGGCGCTTACGCGGACCGCGCCACAAAGGGGTTTCTAAGTTCATAGTGTCTTCACTTCCAATGGATTGCGGCGCGCTTCTCGCCCTTTTTCGAGCGCGCACGGTCGCCGTTCTTCCAACCATTCTCCAAGCCGTTCCGGGGAATAGGCGGACGGATTCGGGAATGACAGGGTGCATCGTGCAACGGCCGTGCCCAGTCGCTCGTCGACGCGTTCGAGACATATAAGGAGGATCGGAAACGTGTGCTCCGGTTAGCGCGGCAAGTCGGTTAACCGGCAATTAGTGCCGGGGTATCGACGATGATCGGCATTTACGTTACGCTTAGTTGAACCGTACCGAAGCCAACCCGCAGCGGCTTAGCTTTATTCCCGCTCGTAATGGCCATTTGATTCGCCCATTCTGGAAGGAGACCACCATGGCTCGCCCCCAAGGTCGTACCGTCCTGCTTTGCCTATTTCCGGTCGCATTGCTTGCTTGCTCGAACAACACGTCCCCCGACGCGATCAACGGGAGCAACCAGACGTCCGAGCCGATCCTTGCGGTCGCGCATAACTCGTCGATCGTCGAGACGCTCGAATTCGATGACGATGGCGACGGCACCGTCGACCTGAGATCGATCCAAACCAGCTGGTACGACGCCCACGGCAATACTGTGCGCAGCGTCAACGAAACGGATTACCTCGGGCCCGATGGCATGAATCGAACCACAATCGTGGCTACGTACAGCAAGCAGGGAAATCTAGTGAACCGGACCGAAGAGTTCGATCGCTTTGCAGACGGTACCATCGATAGGCGAACCATCGAATCAGCGGTGGCTCACGATCATTTTGGCAATCCAACAGAACTCCTCAGGACCGTGGACCTGGATGCCAACGGCACGATCGACGCACAGAATTCATCGACGTTGGAATATGACCATCGTGGAAACCTTATTCGGCAAGCCCACGATACGGGTACGACCTCGTCCATCTCGTACGACGCGCACGGTAACCCGGTGCATGTCGTCATTGAGAGTCCCACGGGGACGTCGACCACCGTGTGGGACATGACCCGTGTGTTCAACCCCCATGGAGCGCTGGTCGAGGAAGTGAGTGTTACTACATGGTATGGCGGCGTCGATCGTCAGACCTGGTCGACCACCCAGTTCGACCGGCAGGGCAACCCCATCGAGCAGGCCTATGAGGCGGCTACCCAATTGGGCGTGTTGGAGCGGGGGACGCGCGTTCTTACCTACGACGTGGGCCACCGCCTCGTGGGGCTCGTCGAAGAGAGCGACCACGGTGCGAATGGCACCGTCGATCAACGCTTCACGTATTCGTACGAGTACACCGGGACGACCTCGGCCAAGGTTTCCTCACTCAATGCCGGCCTCATGTTCCGAGGCGCGGATCGTATCGAGAAGAGTCGTATTCGTCACTAAGGTCGAGCCTCTCGTTCTTCTGCCTAACTGCCGGGCCGCGTCCAAGCGACGCGGCCCGTTCAGTTTGCGTAGTAGCCACGACGCACGCGCCGTGGTATAAACCGCTTCGCGGTAAGCCATGAATCTCTCCGTTCAACACGTTGGCAAAAAATACCGAGGCGGCGTGCACGCGCTCGATGCGTTTTCCCTCGATCTCGGTCCCGGCGTGCTCGGCCTATTGGGTCCGAATGGTGCCGGCAAGTCGACGCTCATGCGCATCCTCGCCACTGTGACGCGACCCACGGAAGGTCGCGCCGAGTGGAACGGTGTCGACATCGTCGCCAAGCCCGACACCGTTCGCGCTGTGCTTGGGTTTCTCCCGCAGGACTTCGGCGTCTATCCCAACTTGAGCGCGCAAGAATTCCTGGAGTACATCGCGGCGGCCAAGGGGATCGACGGACGCGCGGCGCGCACACGCATCGATGAGCTATTGGTGCTCGTGAATCTCACCGACGCGCGCAAGCGCCAGCTCGGCGGATTCTCGGGCGGGATGCGCCAGCGCGTGGGGATTGCGCAGGCGCTCTTGAACGATCCCCAGCTCCTGATTGTCGACGAGCCCACCGCTGGCCTCGACCCCGAGGAGCGCGTGCGCTTCCGCAACCTCCTCTCCGAGCTGGGAGGCGAGCGCATCATTATATTGTCGACCCACATCGTCTCCGACGTGGAAGCGACCGCGACCCACATCGCCCTCATCAATAAGGGGAAGTTGGTGGCCTCCGCCGCACCCGAAGATCTCCTGCGCGACGTCGAAGGACGCGTGTGGGAATGGATCGTTCCCAGCGCCGAGCTGACCGACGCCAAGCAGCGCTTTCGTATCTCGTCCACGATGCGCCGCAGCGACGGTGTGCGCGTGCGCGCCGTGTCGGAAACTGCGCCCACGCCGAACGCCCAGCGCGTCGCACCCACGCTCGAGGACGCCTACCTCCTTTATATCGCGGCCGCCGTGCCGGCGACCGCGTGAGACTCTTCCACCGCTTGTATCACCTCGCGCGCGCCGATTTCTTCGAGCGCGTCCGGCGTCACGGCTTCCTCGTGGCACTCGTGTTCTCCGTGTACGCGGCGTATCTGTTTCTGCCGCCCAACCCCAGCTCGTACGCCACGCTCAAGCTCGGCGAATATCGCGGCATCTACAACTCCGCGTGGATCGGCACCGCCGTCGCCATGCTGTGCACCGTGTTCATTTCGATGGTGGGCTTTTTCGTGGTGAAGAATGCGGTCGAGCGCGACCGCCGCACGCGCGTCGGTGAAATCCTCGCCACCACGCCCGTCACGCGCGTCCAGTACGTCCTCGCGAAGACCTTTAGCAACTTCGCGGTGCTGGCCGCGATGACGCTGGCGGTCGCCGTGTCGTGCATCGGCATGCAACTCGTCCGCGCGGAGGACCGCAGCATCGACATCGTGGCATTGCTCGCTCCCTTCCTTCTCTTGACGATGCCGTTTCTCTTGATCACCGCCGCGTTCGCCGTGTTTTTCGAAGTCATGCCCGTTTTGCGCGGTGGCGTCGGCAACATCGCGTGGATCATCCTGTGGTCGTTCATGCTGGCCAGTAATTTCGAGGGCGATCCCGAGACCCATCACAACGATCCACTCGGTGTCGGCATTGCGCTGCCCAGCATGTACCAGGCCGCGGATTCAGCCTACCCCGAGTTCGAGCCCGACAGCGCCAACGTTTCGATGGGCTTCAACATTCGCACCGAAGGGAAGTGGCAGCTGAAGACCTATCCGTGGGAAGGCATCTCGTGGAGCGCACAGCATCTCGGCTGGCGATTTTCTTGGGTGTTGCTGGGTCTATTCGTTGGTACGGTTGCAGCGATTCCGTTTGATCGATTCGATCCGAGTCGCCGCCGCGAAGCGGCGGCCGGTCCGAGACGACGTAGAAGCAAGAAAACGAAGACGGCGGAAGGGCTGGTATCCGCAACCACGTTTCCCATACACGACCTCAATGTTCATTTGACTCCACTGCCCGCCGCCGCCCGCGGCTTCCGTTTCTTCGCACTCGTCGCCGCCGAATGGAAGCTCATCACGCGTGGCTCGAAATGGTGGTACATCCCCATTCTTGGCGGTAGCGTTGCCGCATTCTTCGTTCCGGTAGATGCCGTGCGATCGATCGTATTACCCGGCCTCTGGTTATGGCCCATTCTCAAATGGTCGACGCTGGGCACGCGCGAATCGCGCTACGGAACCGAAGGGCTTTTTTATTCGTCGCCGCATCCGCTGGGGCGTCAGCTTGCCGCGACATGGTTGGCGGGTGTTCTGCTCGCGGTTCTGTCGGCCGGTGCAGTTGCTATCCGACTCACCATAGCCGGAGAATTCGCATCGCTTGCTGCCTGGTGTGTCGGTGCCGCGTTCATTCCAACCGCCGCACTCGCACTCGGCGTGTGGACTGGATCGGGGAAGGCGTTCGAAGCGCTGTACGTTCTCTGGATGTACGCCCTGGTCCAACGCATAACCCCGCTGGATTTCGCCGCCTTTACCTCCACCCAGGTCTTGAGCGAAGTGGCTCACCAGCGGATGGTCCTGGAGATTGGTGCCCACGCCCGGCAGGTCGGCGCGCACCTCGATGCCCTTCTCCTTGAGGTGCTCGGCGGGACCGATGCCCATGCGCATGAGGAAGGCCGGCGAATGAATCGCTCCGCAGGAGACGATGATCTC
>JAICFA010000096.1 GCA_025923935.1 Candidatus Krumholzibacteriia bacterium | reverse complement strand
GCCGAGGAGGCCTGGACGCTCCTCTTCGACCTCGCCAAGACGAAGCACTCCTTGGCGAGCGAAGCGAAGCTCGCGCTGCGTACCATCGGCACCTTCGTCGTCATCTGCTTGAGCTGGGTGATTTGGTCCTCGGAGTCGATCGGCGAAGTCGGGATGGTGCTGCGCCAGCTAGCGCGCCCCGATGGGCGCGCGATCGTGGGGATCGTGGTGGCACTCGCCGCACTCGGTGTGGTGGCGGTGCTGGTGGCGAGGCACGAGCGCGGCAAGACGGGTGGGGGCTTGGCCAAGGCGAAGCGCAAGGCACCCGCGCCGATCTGGGGGCGTGCGTTTCAAACCGGCGGGGCAGCGTTTGCGATTCTGTTCATTGCGTACGCACCGCTCGTGATCTCGTTTCATCCGGCGATCAGCAACACCGTGGACAACCTCAAGACATCGCGCTTGAACGCGCGCGACGCGCAGATGCTCGACCGCGGTTACTACGAAGACTTGACCAACGTGGTGCGCTTCAATACCACCTTGGGTGACTTGTACAACGAGAAGCCGCCCAATTGGGAGCGGTGTTGGGCGATGCATCCGGTCGACGGATATCCGGACTTTGGTCTGATGCCGAACAAGCGGGTTCCCTTCAAAGGTGCGATGATGAGCACCAATCAGTGGGGGCTGCGCGACCGTCCCTGCGAGAAGACCAAGCCTGCGGGCACGTATCGCATCGTCATGCTGGGCGCGTCGCACCCGATGGGCACGGGTGTAAACGACGATGAAGTCATGGACAACGTCGCCGAAGACCGCCTCACGCGCGAACGGGCGGGCGGCCAATACCAGCGCTACGAGATCCTCAATTTTTCGGTCGGCGGCTGGGGACCGGTGCAATTGCTGGCCGACATGGACCGGCGCGTGTTCGATTTCGAATTCGACGCGCTCTTGTGGACCGGTATCGACGATTTGTACTGGGCATCGAAGGACGTCGTGGATGCGGCCAATCACGGCTTCGAGGTCCCGTATCCGTACGTGACGAACCTCATGCAGCAGGCGGGCCTGGGTCGCGACATCGCGTTCGCCGACGGCCTCAACCGGATGAAGCCGTACAGCGAAGACTTGCTGCGGTGGATTTACAGCCAAGTGGTGGCGCGCTGCCGCGAGCACGGTGTGACGCCGATGGTGGCGTTCATCCCGCACATGAGCGATATCTCCGACGAGCCCGACCTGCTGGCGCGCAAGGCGCGGCAGATGGAGATCGCCCACGAAGCCGGTATGATCGTGCTCGACTTGACCCACGCCTACGACGGTGTTAACGCGCGCACGATGTGGATCGCGCCGTGGGATTCGCACCCCAACGCGGACGGCCACCGCTTGCTGGGCGACGAACTCTATAAGACACTCACTGCACAATTGTCCCTGTGACGCGAAAGGATGCACTCATGGAGCGACAGGCGATCGTCGACAAGGTGAAGAATTACGTGCTGGCGCAGTTCCTGCCGGGGGAAGACCCGAACGAGCTCACGCCCGACACGCCGCTCATGACGACCGGCATTCTCGACTCGCTTGCCACACTCAAGCTGGTGACGTTTCTCGAGCAGGAGTTCAATATTACGGTGGAGGCCCACGAAGCGGACGCGGAGAACCTGAACACGCTCGATCAAATTGCCGACTTGGTGAGCGGCAAGCTGTAGTCCATGACGCTCCAGCGCTATTTGGAAGATGCTGTGGCACAGCACGGCGAGCGCGTCGCAGTGCGCGAGCCGGGCGACGTCGCCATTACCTATCGCGAGCTGGGCGAGCTTTCGGACCGGTTGCGCGACCGGTTGGTGGCACTGGGTGTGGAGCCGGGCGATCGTGTCGGCATCTACTTGCGCAAGACCATCGACACGGTGGCGTCGATCTTCGGCATTCTCAAGACGGGTGCCGCCTACGTGCCGGTCGATCCCTCCGCGCCGCCCGCGCGCAACGCGTTCATTTTCGGCAATTGCTCGGTCAAAGTTGCCATCACGGAGTCGCGCTTCGAGGCGGGGTTGCGCAAGCATCTCGCGGAGGAAAAGGCCGCACCCGAGCTCATCGTCATCGACGAAGCCGGCGGCGGCGTGGGACTGAAGAAAGCGCTCGATGCGTCACCGCGCGCGCCGCAGAGCGCCACGGTGTACACCTCCGCCGACGCGCTCGCGTACATCCTCTATACCTCCGGTTCCACCGGCAAGCCCAAGGGTGTGATGCTGACGCAGCGCAACGCGACCAGTTTCGTCGATTGGTGCAGCGAGACCTTTGAGCCAGTACCGAGCGACGTGTTTTCGTCGCACGCGCCGTTTCACTTCGATTTGTCGATCCTCGACATCTACACGCCGCTCAAGCATGGCGCCACGCTGGCATTGATTCCGGAAGACATCGGCAAGGAGCCGCAGAAGCTGGCGCAGCTCATGGTGGACGCGGGCATCACGGTGTGGTATTCGACGCCGTCCATTCTGAGCCTGCTCGTACAATATGGAAAGCTCGAGGAGAAGGATCTGTCGCGGATTCGTACCGTGCTGTTCGCGGGCGAAGTGTTTCCCATCGTCCACTTGAAAGCGCTGCACAAGATTCTGCCCAAGCCGCGCTACTTCAACCTGTACGGCCCGACCGAGACCAACGTGTGCACATTCTACGAGCTGCCGAGCTCCATTCCCGCCGATCGCGCCGATCCATTCCCGATCGGCGTCGTTTGCTCGCACCTGGAAGCCGCGGTGGTGGACGACGAGGGTAACGTCGTCACCAAAGGCGAGCGCGGCGAGCTGGTCATCCGGGGTGCATCGGTGACTCCGGGCTACTGGAATCTGCCTGAGCAGACCGCCAAGGCGTACCTCAACAGCGGCATCGGCGCCGGCGACGACGACAAGCGCGCCGAGGTGCGTTGGTACAAGACCGGCGACATCGTCACCGAGGAAGCCGGCGGCGTGTATATCTACGCGGGCCGCAAGGACCGCATGGTGAAGAAGCGCGGTTATCGCGTCGAGCTGGGGGAGATCGAGTCGTGCTTGTACCGCCACCCGCAGGTACGCGAAGCGGCCGTGATCGCGCTGCCCGATGACGAGCTGGGCCTCAAGGTGCGCGCGCATTTGTCGACGCGCGACGGCGAGCGTATCTCGGTGATCGCGCTCAAGGGATTTTGCGCGCAGCATCTGCCGGTGTACATGATTCCCGACGTGTTCGCCTTCCACGGCGAGCTGCCAAAAACTTCGACGGAGAAGACCGACTACCAGGCTTTAATGAGGATGGAGTAGCGATGGACCTCCAGTGGTCCGACGAACAAACTCATCTGCGCGACGAGATCGCGAAGTTCGCGCGCGACGAGCTGAACCACGGCCTCATCGAGCGCGATCGCGCCGGCGAATTCAATCGCGACGGTTGGCTCAAGTGCGCGCGTATGGGTGTCCACGGCCTTCCGGTCCCGACGGAGTTCGGTGGCCTCGGGATGGACGCGCTCACCACCGTCGGCGTGCTGGAAAGCTTGGGCTACGGCTGCCAGGATAACGGCCTCGTCTTCTCGATCAACGCGCACATGTGGACCTTGGAGATGCCCGTCCTCGGTTTCGGCACGCCCGAACAGAAGAAGAAGTTTCTCCCCAAGCTCGTGAGCGGCGAAATGATCGGTGCCAACGCCATGTCCGAGCCCAATTCCGGTTCCGATGCGTACGCCATGGCGACCACCGCGAAGAAGAGGGGAGATGTGTACCTGTTGAACGGAAGCAAGGTCTTCTGTTCGAACGGCCCCATCGCCGATGTCTATCTCGCCTTCGCCAACGTGGATCCGTCGCTCGGTCCCAACGGTGTCACCGGCTTCTTGGTCGAGCGCAATTCGCCGGGTTTGTCCCTCGGCAAACACACCGAGAAGATGGGCCTGCGCACCTCGCCCATGAGCGAAGTGTTCTTCGAGGACTGCGAAGTGCCGGAGGCAAATCGCCTCGGCCGCGAGGGCGCGGGGAAGATGCTGTTCGCCGACTCGATGTCGTGGGAACGCGGCTGCATTCTCGCGAGTGCCGTCGGTACCATGCGACGCCTGTTGGAGAAGTCGATCGCGTACGCCAAAGAGCGCGAGCAATTCGGCCAGCCCATCGGCAAGTTCCAGATGGTGCAGGCCAAGATCGTCGACATGAAGATGCGCCTCGACGCCGCGCGCGCTCTCTTGTATCGCGCTGCGTGGCAGAAGTCGCAGCGCAAGAGCGTCTACCTCGAAGCCGCCATGGCCAAGATGGTGATCAGCGAGTCGTGGATCGAGTGCGCGCGCCACGCCATGCAAATCCACGGCGGCTACGGCTACACGGTGGAATACGAGATCGAGCGCGAGCTGCGCGACGCGTTGGGGAGCACCTTGTACTCCGGCACGTCGGAGATCCAGCGCACCATTATTGCGTCATTGATGGGGTTGTAGAATGCGAGAAGTGAACTATTTCGTCGCGTGCAGCCTGGACGGTTTCATAGCGCGCATGGACGAATCGTTCGATTGGCTCTTCGCCGATGACGACTACGGCTTCGCCGAGTTCTATCGCTCCGTCGACTGTGTCGTCATGGGGCGCAAAACCTTCGATGTCGCGTTGAACTTCGTCGAGTATCCCTATCCCGGCAAGCGTGCTTACGTCTTCTCGCGCCACAAAGCCGAATCGCCCATCGCCGAAGCGGAGTTCGTCTCGGAAGACCCGGCGCGTTTCGTGAAGAAGCTGAAGCTTCAGCCCGGTGGGCGGATTTGGGTGGTTGGCGGGGGAGAGATCGCGGCGGCATTGTTACAGGCCGGACTGGTCGACGAGATGGTGCTCACCATCCACCCCATTACGCTGGGGCAAGGTGTACCGCTCTTCGAGCGTCACGGCGTCGAGACGCGCTGGTCGGTGTACTCCACGCGGTCGTATCAAAACGGCCTGGTGCAGATCACCTATCGCAAACGCGTCGCCGAAGTCGCGCCGTGACGCCCGAAGGCGCAATGCTTAGTTGAACGTTGCGGTGAAGCGAACGCCGCCGTTCCAGCCGGTCACATCCTCGATCGAGTGAAATCCGAACATCGCGCCGAGGCCGAGTCCCCAGCTGTTCCCAACCCACCATTCCTTGCCGACCGATCCTTCCAGCGCGAAACCCCAGTCGCTGCTCTCGTCGATGTCGAACTCGTCGGAGTCGATGCTCAGCCGCGCCATGCCCACGTTGGCGGTGAAGTACATGTTCTGCGGCATCATGTAGTAGGTCATGCCGCCGCCGTAGGCGTTCATCGAGAGCGAGCCGTCCAGCTCGCCTTCCAACTCGTTGCCCAGATCGTCCTCGAGCTCGACGTCGGGATCCCACAGCGACCAGCTCCACAAAGCGCCGTGCAAGGCGAAATTCTCCGAAACGCAGCCGCCCAACAGAAACGTGAAGTCGCCGCCGATACCGCTGACATCGATCTCCACGCCTTCGTCCTCGTCGCCGCTCGACGCGTACCCGCCGCCGACACCCAGGCGCAGGAACAAGCCCAGGTGATCCTTGGGGCCGCCGCCCGCGAACGCGGGCAGTGCCGCCGCCACCACTGCAAGCGCGGCGCACGCCGCCAAAATCGTCTTACGCATATGACCTCCTCGTTAGGAACAGACCGATTGGCCAACTATCTTGCGACTGCGCGCGAAACGTCAACAGTGAAGTCGGTCCGGTTGACACTCCGCGCTTGGCGCCTTAACATGCCACCTCGACGGTGGGTGTAGCTCAGCTGGTTAGAGCCCCGGATTGTGGATCCGGTTGTCGCGGGTTCGAGTCCCGTCATCCACCCCATCTTTTCTTCCCCTCACAGCAGGCACTCTTCAGCGGCCCAGCGGCCTTGACCGGGGCGCTGCCTTCAGCTATAAAGAGGGACTGCCGGGGGGAATTCCCCACGGTTCGAAGTAGGCATGAAAACGGGAGGATTGTGATGAGTGGGGTGAACAAGGTCATTCTGATCGGCAATTTGGGCGGCGACCCGACCGTGCGCTACACGCCGCAGGGCACCGCGGTGGCCAATTTCAACATCGCGACCACCGAGCGCTTCACCAACAAGAGCGGTGAAAAGGAAGAGCGTACCGAGTGGCATCGCATCGTCGCGTGGGGCAAGCTCGCCGAGATCTGCCAGCAGTACCTGAAGAAGGGCAAGCAGGTCTACGTCGAAGGGCGTTTGCAGACGCGCCAGTGGGAAGACCAGCAGGGCCAGAAGCGCCAGACCACCGAAGTCGTGGCGAACAACATGCAGATGCTCGGCCGCGCCGGTGAGACCAGCGGCGACTTCGGCGGCGCGCCGCAGGACTTCTCCTCCGAGCCGGTGGCCCAGACGCCTGCCGGTCAGACAGCCGACGACGACGATCTGCCGTTTTGATCCTCCGCCGCTCTCGGCGGCAAACAGAATCGCGCTGCTAGCTCAATGGTAGAGCATCTGACTCTTAATCAGGTGGTTGAAGGTTCGAGTCCTTCGCGGCGCACCATCATGAACGGTCCACGTCGAGAGACGTGGACCGTTTCGTTTCGTCTCAGGGCCGACACATCGATCAAATGAAGAATGCAAATGTTCGAAAAGCCACACCGTTGTTAACAACAAGATAGACAGTCCATCCGCTTTCTCCCTACGCTCATTTGCGATAAGGGATTGGCCTCCTCGTCGCTGCGCCCTCAGCGTCGACCGTCTCGGGGAGGCTTCTATTTTTGGTTGTGTGACTCGAAAGCGCCCAGCTAGATAGTCTCAGAGCGGAGTTTGACTCTGGCGCATCGCTGTGGACGACACACTGTAGGAGGCGACGTGTTCGCCCCGCGCTTCTCCAGCCGTTTCGCCATGGCCGCTTGGCCTCCTGTCGCTATTCTTCTCGCCATTGTCTTGGGCGTCCCGGTCAGCCCGGCTTCAGCTCGTACCTGGTACATCCTCCCCGACGGTACCGGCGACGCTCCCACGATTCAAGCGGGAGTCGACAGCGCTGCCGTTAACGACATTGTCCTGGTTGCCGCGGGAACATATGCCAACACATCGTCGATTCTAATCGACGGCGTTCCAACCGACGTCGTCGTTTCGATTTCCAAAGACATCCGAGTGATTTCCGAGAGTGGCCCAGAAAACACGACGTTAGGCAGTCCCGCGACGGACGTCGTTGTCTACATGAAAAATGTCGGCACCACCGGTGAAATCAGTGGCTTTCGAATTCGGTCGGATTTTGGAGGATATTTTTGCCTCGACTCTGCGAATCGAGTTGCGGCGCCGGAGGACCCCATTGGTATTAAGTGCCAGAGCTCCTCTCCGCGAATCCGAGGGAACCTGTTGACCGAGAACGGTACGGCCATTGAGCTCAATGCCTCGCCCGCTCTCATAGTTGAAAACACGATATCCCTTGCGCTGTTCGGCGTCATTTGTCGGGACAACTCGGATGCCCACGTCGCCGATAACGTGATCTACACGTGCGGCGCATTAGTACGAATCGAGGGCTCAGCGCCCCAGATTGTTGACAACGATCTGTACGATGGATGTTCCGCTGTCCGTTGCGAACCCGGGTCATTCGCCACTATCTCTAACAACAAGATTCACGATATAGACACTGTTGCTATCGTGTGCGGCGCCTGCGAAGTAACCATAGAAGATAATCTATTCTTCGACAACGACCACGTCGTGCGTCTCAGCGGAATGATTCGCGCGGCGGTTCGGCGTAACATCTTCTTCAATCAAGGCTCAAATGCACTCGAACTTTCGGACAACCAGAGCGCGTCGATTACGATCGAGTCGAACACAATCGACAAAACAACGTTCGGTTACGCGATATTCTGCCAAGCGGGGTCAAGTCCGATGATAAGAGCGAATATCATCGTTCGTTCATATGGTGGCGTAAGCTGTGTCCTCAATTCGAATCCAACGTTCGAATGCAACGATGTCTACGATATTGCTGCTAGTCCATACGCCGGCTGTTCGGATCCGACGGGCATGAATGGCAATATTGCTGTTGAGCCGCAGTTTTGTGGCGTGGGAGACAGCGGCAATTACTACTTGCAGGAGGATTCGCCGTGCGCCCCGGGGAATCACCCGGATGGAAATGCTTGCGGACAAATCGGAGCGCGGAGCACGGCTTGCGGGACCGTGCCCACGAAGAGAGTCACGTGGGGTTCAGTGAAAGCTACCTACGGGGAGAAACGAAGATGAGTAGAGTGAAGCAGCTCGTTGTCGCGACGGTTGTTGCAATACTAATGGTCGTAGGTGCGCTGGCCCCTGGCTGGGCTGATGACCACGTGCCTGGAGAATTGGTCGTTCGCTTTGCAGATGATCCAGAAATATCCCCAAGCGGTGGAGGCTATGCAACCACGGCCGCCGAGCTTGATGATATTTTCGATCTGTACGAGCTAACCTATGCAAGGCGCTTGATTAGTTCACAAAGTGAACTCCAGAACACCTATTACCTTCGGTTTCCACTAGGAGAGAATCTCGATGAGATTATCGACGACCTCCTCGAGTTGACAAATGTTCTTTTTGCTGAGAAGAACTGGCTCATGAGGGCCGATTCGCCCCCAAATGACTACCACTTCACGCACGATTCTTCAGGCGATGGAAAGTTGGATCAGTGGACCTATTACAAAATGCAGTCAAATCGCGCGTGGGAAATTACGCAAGGAGCTACATCGGTCGTCGCGGCGATAATTGACACCGGGCTCGACTGGCAACATCCTGACCTTAACGCGAACGTGTGGATCAACGTCGAAGAGGACATCAATCACAATGGCGTCTTCGACAATGCGGCTCAGGGGGCTGGAGGTGACTTAGACGGCGTGGACAACGACAATAACCAGTTTGTCGATGATGTCGTTGGTTGGGATTTTAACGACTTTGACGGGAACCCGTACCCAACTGACGCTGGGAGTAACCATGGGACAAATATGAGCTCTCTGGTATCGGCGGAAACGAACAATGCGATCGGAATCGCGGGTGGCACGTGGCATACGCGGATAATGCCCATCAAGATCGCCTCCGCGGAAAACTTTAGCGCTTTTTACGCAGCCGAAGCGGTCGACTATGCCGTCGCGAACGGTGCGCACGTCGTCAACATGAGTTTCTCGGGCGAAACGCCTAGACAAGCTTTGCACGACGCGATCGTAGACGGGCATGGGGCTGGGGTCATCTTCGTCGCCAGTGCTGGGGACGATAATTACCAAATTGCTCGCTACCCGGGCTCCTGGACCGAAGTGATTCGCGTGGCGGCCGTGGATTCTTCACTGTACAAGACAATTACGTCAAATTACGCCACTGACGTCGACATATGCGCGCCGTCGGCACCATCGGGAGACGCCGAAAGAGGCAATATGGCTTGCGCCCACGATCCGACGGCACAGGCCGAAGAAAACGGCGATGATCCTCCGCACGTTTATAGGTTCACTCAGCTCGCTACGTCGGGGGGTGCGGCGCAGGTAACAGCGGCGGTAGCGCTGCTTAAGGCAAGGTATCCAAACGCGTCTGCGAACTTCATTCGTTCGGAGTTGTATCGAGGAGCGGTCGACCTCCCGGATCCTCTGTTTGGGCAGGGTAAGTTGGGCGCCGGAATGGTAAATCCGTACCGCTCCCTGACGCAATGGGGCACGATCTCGGCGAACACAACATGGGGAACGCCGGGTCAGGCGACGACGGTGTACGTATCGGGAGATGTTACCGTAGCTGCTGGGTACACTCTCACGATCGTGCCAGGAACGACGATCAAGATCGCGAAGCAAGACAACGAGCATGCGGGAGCGGACGTTGATCTGATCGAGATCAATGTGGAAGGAGCTTTGGTCGCGAATGGCACGGCGGCAGCACCAATCAGGTTTGAAGCCTGGAATCCGGAATCCAGCGAGGACTGGGTTGGGTTCTATTTTGATTCCGGCAGCGGCGGCGCGGTAATCGACAACTGCATTATCCGGCATGCCGAGTATGGGATCGAGTCTTACATTAGTCTCACGGTGACGAACACGGTTTTCCAAGATTGTCGGTACGCCGGAATCGTTGGCCAGGATGGGACACTGTTGGTTCAGGGGTGTGTG
>JAICFA010000095.1 GCA_025923935.1 Candidatus Krumholzibacteriia bacterium | reverse complement strand
TTGGGCTACGTGATCTGGTATGCGGCGCTGCGCGGGCTTTCCGCTACGCGCGCGGCCACGGTACAGCTGGCAGTTCCCATCATTGCCGCCGTCGGCGGTATCGTGTTTCTCGCCGAGGTGCTGACGACGGCGGCAATGATGGGAACTGCCAGCTGTACCGTGGCCGCGCGCGTAGCGGAAAGCCCGCGCAGCGCCGCATACCAGATCACGTAGCCCAA
Organism: Candidatus Krumholzibacteriia bacterium; assembly: GCA_025923935.1. Classification (GTDB taxonomy): domain Bacteria; phylum Krumholzibacteriota; class Krumholzibacteriia; order WVZY01; family JAKEHA01; genus JAKEHA01. Next base: position 9,917 of record JAICFA010000095.1, on the reverse strand, counting down.
GCCCGACGAAATTGCGCCGGACACCACCGCGAGGGCGAGTCCATCGCCCGACCGATGCGCGCGCGACATGGCGACCACGCTGGCCACGAGCGCAAACGGAACCGCGCAGATGAAATTGCGCGCGGTGTCGCCCAATGGATCGGGCGAGCCGCGCCCGCGCAGCGAATACAGCCCCCAGGCCACACCGGCCACTACCATCAACGCCGCTCCCGTCGGCGACGGCGCCTGTAGTCCCGGTAGCACCAGGTAGACCAGCCCGGCCAGGGCCACCGACAGACCCAGCCACTCGAAGGGCCGCGGTCGCTCGCCCGCGCGCAGGGCCGCGGCGAGCATCGTCATTTGTACGGAGGGGAAAAGAATCAAGGCACCCGTGCTGGCGCCGAGCGAGGTGTACGAAAACGAAAACGCAATCGCGTACGCGAACAAATAGGCGGCGCTCTTCCAGCCTGCGCGCGTGGTAGTGCGTGTGCGGCGGGAGCGTGAAAACGCAGCCAGTGCCGCGAGCACGGCGGCGCCCGACACGATCCGCACGGTGGTAAAGCTGGCGGGGTCGATGAGCCGTGAACCCAGCGCCAAGCGGCACAGAATCGAGTTGGACGCGAACGCGACGAGTGCCACCACGGTCGCGAGAGCGGTGGATGCGGTGCGGCTCGACATGCGCGCCAGATTACGCGGGCGCGGCAGTCCGCGGAAAGTGATATCATCGCCGCACGCCCCGGCACGGACACCGAATGACCGACTCTCCCCGCATCGAGACTCGCTCTCGCGCGCGCCGCTGGCTGCGCGATTGGCGTCTATGGGCGGTGGTGGTGGTCGCACTTTATACCATCGCCGGCTTTTTCGTCGTGCCCATGATCGCCAAGCGCCAAGTCACGTCGCAGGCGAAAAGCTTGCTGCAATGCGACGCGCACGTCGCCGGCGTGCGCTTCAATCCCTACACGTTCAATACCAGCGTCAGCGGTCTCGTCCTGCAAGATCGTCGCGGCGACACGCTGCTGACGTTCGACCGCGTCTTCGTCAATTTCGCGCCGTGGCCGCTGCGCAAGCGCGTCGTCGCGCTGGAAGAAGTGCGGCTCTCGTCGCCGTCGCTGGCGGTGCGCGTGCGCGCGGACGGCAGTATCAACCTCCTCGACCTGGTGCCGGCCGTCTCGCCTGCGGATTCGGCGGCGGGTGCGGTCACCCCGGATTCCGCGGCGGCGAGTGCCAAGCCGTGGGTGGTGCGCGTCGACCAGCTCGATATCGCCAACATGACGCTCCTCTATGATGACGTCACCGCCCCCACCCGGGCCGTGGTCGACAGCTTGAATCTGGCCGTGAGCGATTTCGTGGCCCAGGCCGGCGACAGTGCCGAGTTCGACGTGCGCCTGAGCTGGCGCGACGGCGGACAGATTCGCGCCGCGGGCTTTGCCGCGCCGATGGACGGTGTCGTCCACGCGCGCATCGACATCGACTCGCTCAATGTGACACCCGCGGGTCCGTATCTGACGCGCTTCGCCCACCTCGAGATGCGCAGCGGCAAGCTCAACGTGCACGGCGACGTCGACGTGATCACCGCCGCCGGCGAGCCTCCCGACACGCGTTTTGAAGGCGACGTGATCATGGATGATCTCGAGCTCTTTGACACGCTCAAGAACGAAAGCTTTTTCGGTTTCGATCGCCTTGCCGTCCTCAAGATGAGTGCGGCGTCGCAGCCTCCCGGCGCCGAAGTGGAAGAGATCGCGCTCAATGGCATCTACGCGCGTATCGCCATTGCGAAGGACCGCACCATCAACATCAACGACGTCTTCGCGCCGTCGCGCGCGCGCGCGGACTCTACGCATCCCCCGGCGGGTGTCGCCGGTGGGGCCCCCGCCGCGCCAGGCGGCGGGGTGACCGGTGACAGGACCCGCCGGGCAGCGTCACCCGCGGGGGGAGGTGCAGCGTCCGCGCCGCCCGACATCGCGATCGGTCGCATCACCATCGACGGCGGTGAAGTCGACTTTTCCGATTTGAGTTTGCCGCTCCCGTTCGCGACGCGCGTGCACTCCGTCAAGGGACAGATCACCGCCGTCGCTCCCGACAACGCGGCCGGCTCCGAGGTGAACATCGAAGGCACCGTCGACCAGCACGGATTCGCGAAAGCGACAGGGTTCATCAACGTGTTCGACCCGATCGCATTTACCAACCTCGACGTGTCCTTTCGCAACATCGAGCTCACCAGCTTGACGCCGTATTCGGGCAAGTTTGCCGGTTATCGCATCAAGCAGGGCAAGCTCTCGCTCGGGTTGGAGTACGACATTCAGAATGCGCAGCTCAAGGGCGACAACGAGATCCTGCTGGAGAAGCTCACCCTGGGGGAAAAAGTCGAGAGCCCCGACGCCACCAGCTTGCCCGTCAAGCTCGCCATCGCGTTGCTCAAGGATTCCAACGGCAACATCGACCTCGACCTGGAAGTGGCGGGCGACCTCAACGATCCCAAGGTCAATACCTGGTCGCTGGTCTGGCAGGCTCTCAAGAAGGTCCTTGTGAAAGTGACGACGGCGCCGTTTCGTTTTTTGGGCAACCTTCTCGGCATCGGCGGCGACGAAATGGAGTATGTCGAGTTCGAGCCCGGCCGCACCACCTTGACGCCGCCGCAACACGAACGCCTCGGCAACCTGGCCAAGGCGCTGAAAGAGAAGCCGGGCTTGAAGCTCGATGTGCGCGGGGCGTACGACAAGCGCGCGGACACCGATGCCATCCGCGCCGAGCGTTTCAACGCGCTCTTGGAAACACGCCTGGTCGCTGCGGCGGGCGGCGACTCGAGCGCTGCCTCCGCCATCAAGAGCAATCCGTCGAGCGGGCGCATGCAAGCGGTGCTGGAAGCGCTTTACACCGAATCGTTCGGGGCCGAAAAGCTCGCGGCACTGCGCACCACGCACACCCAAGCGTCCGCGACGCCGACGCCGGAAAAGGCGCCAGCGAAGCCCGCGACGGCGGCGCCGCCGTTGGATCTCGCGACCTACTTCGCCGCCATGCGCGACGAGCTCATCGCCGCGCAACCGGTGGTGGACGCGGACTTGGCGAAGCTCGCCGGCGATCGTTCGGCCGCGATACGCGGCTACCTGATCGAGATGCAAACCATTCCGCAGGAGCGCATCGCGGTTTTGGAGTACGATGTTCATGACGACGACGAGGATTGGGTCCGATGCAAGCTCGCGCTCGACGCCGCGGAGTAGTCCCATGCTGAACCGGGTCTTCGACAAAACGAGGCGGGTGGTGACTCGCACGCGGGGGATGCGCGCCCTGGAGGGCGACGAAGACGGCCGCAGCATCGTCGCCGCCGTTCGTGCCGCGCGCGACGAGAATGCCTTGAGCGCGGAAAGCCGCGAATGGATTTCGCGCATCGAGCTGGTGCGTGCGCGCCTCAATGCCTCCACGCGCGAGATCGCGCGCGTCGACTTCGGCGCCGGAAGCTCCAGCGACACGCGCAGCGTACCAACGATGGAGCAAGGCGTGGTGGTGATGGAGACGTTGGGAGAGCTCTCGCGCAACGCGAGCAAGCCACCGTTTTGGTGCCGCTTCTTGTTTGCATTGGTGCGCGGCATCGCGCCCGAGTCGGGGATCGAGATGGGCTCGGCGCTGGGGATATCGGCCGCGTACCAAGCGGCGGCGTTTCGCTTGAACCGGCGCGGCCGCTTCGCCACCTTGGAAGGAGCGCCCACGCTGGCGGACGAGGCGCGCAGCAACCTGCGCGCGCTCGGCCTCGACGGCGTGGACGTGGTGGTGGGTCGCTTCGTGGACACACTGCCGGGAGTGCTTACGGCGCGACGTCCGCTCGACTATGTTTTCGTCGACGGCCACCACGACGGCGACGCCACCGTGGAATATTTCGAGATGCTCATTCCGCACCTGGCACCGCGCGCGTTCGTCGTGTTCGACGACATTGCGTGGTCGGACGGCATGCGGCAGGCGTGGAGCCGCATTTCCCGTGACAGCCGCACGGCGCTGTCGGTCGACCTGGGGCAGATCGGCGTGACGCTGCTCGATTCCGCCGCCAAGCGATCGCGCCGCTACCGTGTGCCGCTCCACTGAGCGGCGTTGTCAAACGAGCGCGCGACGGGTTATGGTCGCGCGATGAACGGACTCGCGACACTCGTCGCCACCTTCTTCTATACCGGCTTTTTCCCGTTCGCACCCGCCACCTTCGCGACCGCGGTTTTCTTGGCGCTGTACCTGCTAATACCCGGCGGCGAGGTCTTGGCGCACTGGGCGGTATTGGTGGCGACAGCGATCATATCGGTTCCCGTGTCGACCCGCGTCGAGCGCGTGCGCGGAAAAGATCCGCACTGCGTCGTCATCGACGAAATCGTCGGTATGCAAATCGTGCTCGTGGCGGCACAGCCCACCCTCGCCGGTGTCGCGGTTGCGTTCCTGTTGTTTCGCGCGTTCGACGTTTTAAAGCCTTATCCCATCAACCGCCTGCAAGCCCTTCCCGGCGGATGGGGAATCGTGGCCGACGACGTGCTGGCGGGACTTTACGCGCGCGCCGTGTTGGTCATAATCTCGCTGGCGACGAACCTGCTGGGGAGTTTTTCCTGATGCCCATCGACTATAAGATCGACCCCGCGCGGCGGCGCGTGGTGGCCATCGCGCACGGTACCCTCACCGATGCCGATGTGTTCGACTATCAGCGTGCGGTGTGGTCACGCGCCGATGTTGCCGGCTTCGACGAAATCGTCGACATGCGCGCGGTGAAGATCGTGGAGCTGCCCCGGCCCGGCGGCGAACGGCTGCGCGAGCTGGCCGCGACCTCGGCGTCGATGGACGCGCAGGCGTCGTCGCGCTTCGCCATCGTGGCACCCGACGATCTGGCGTTCGGATTGGGCCGAATGTACGCCACGTATCGCGACGGCGATGCGCGCAGCACCAAAGAGGTGCGCGTATTTCGCACCATGGAAGAGGCCGTCGCGTGGCTGGACGAAGGAAAGGCCGGCCGGTAGCCGATGCAGCGCCACGACGCCGAAGTTCTGCTGGTCGGAAACGAGCTGTTGCGCGGCGAGCGCCGCGACGCGCACCTCGCGTTCGTCGCCCAGGCCATGCAGCGCACCGGCGTGCGTATCGCCGAGTGCCACTGCGTGGGCGACGACATCCACGCCATCGCCGAGAAGCTGCGCGAACGCATGGCGCGCACCCGCGTGCTCGTCGTTACCGGCGGGCTTGGTCCCACCGACGACGACGTGACGCGCGAAGGGGTGGCGGAGGCGGTGCAGCAGCCGCTCGAGTTTCGCGACGAGCAATGGAGCCACATCGCCACCTTCATGGCGTCGCGGGGACGCACCGCCAGCGAAGCGAATCGCCGCCAGGCGCATTTTCCGCGCGGCTCCGAAGTGCTGGCCAATCCGCTCGGCACGGCTCCCGGCTTTGCGCTCGCATACGAAGGCGCGCACGTGTTCGTACTCCCCGGCCCGCCGCCCGAGCTCCAGCCCATGCTGGAAACCCTGGTGGTCCCGCGCGTGTCGCAACTATTTGCCCGCCCTCCGCTGCGCGTCGAAACCTTCCGCACCATCGGCATCGCCGAGTCGCAGCTCTTCGAGATACTGGGCGAGACCACCTTCGCCTTGCGCGCGTACTCGGTATCGTGGCTGCCGTCCATCGCCGGCGTCGACGTCGTGCTGACGCAGAAAGCGGACGCCGATGCGGGTGCATTGCAGGCGGAGGCGGACCACGTGCACACGCGCATGCAGGAGGCCCTGGGTTCGAAATATTACGAGCGTGGGGTCCGTCCGCTGGCACTCGTGGCCAGCGACACGTTGCGACACCGAACGCAAAGCGTGGCCGTGGCCGAGTCGCTCACCGGGGGCAGCATCGCGCGGCTGTTCACCGAGCACGCCGGCTCGAGTGAGGTGTTTCTCGCGTCCGCCGTCACGTACTCGAACGAGAGCAAGATTTCATTGTTGGGCGTGCGCGCCGAGACCATCGAACAATTTGGAGCGGTGAGCGAAGAGACGTGCACCGAGATGGCGCACGGCATTCGCCGCCGCGTCAATGCGACCTACGGTGTCGCGACCACGGGTATCGCCGGACCCGGCGGGGGCTCGCCGCAAAAGCCGGTGGGCTTGGTGTTTCTCGGCGTCGCCTGGGAAGGCGGCTCGCAAATCAAGCGTGTCATGTACGCCGGAGATCGTGCCGTCATTCGTGACCGCGCGGCGCACGGCGCACTCTGGCTCCTTCACGATCGCCTCGCGAGGACATAGCGACCATGAGACTGTTCGTTGCCGTCAACTTCGATGACATCGTGCGCGGTGCCATTCGCGCCGCCGTGGACGATTTTCCCATCACCAATCCGCCCTGGAAGTGGGCCGCGCCGGAGACCTGGCACGTGACCCTCAAGTTCATCGGGGAGCGCCCGACCAGCGATTTGCCCAAGGTGGTCGGCGCGCTCGAGGAAGTGCGCACCCGCCACCCGGCGTTCTTTGTCGCGCTGCGAGAGTTTGGTGGTTTTCCCAACTTACGCTCGCCGCGCGTGCTCTTCTTCGATATGCAGCGCGGTGTCCCCGAGATGACTGCACTCGCCGCCGATGTCGACGACGCCCTGCACCACGCCATCGCCCTCGAGAAGGAAACGCGCGAATTCCACGCGCATGCCACCGTCGCGCGCATCAAGGAGCGCTTGGCGGGCCCGATCGTGGAGAAATTGTCGCTGGTGCCGGCGTTGTCACACCCTGCCTCCCGCGTTACCAGCTTCGAGCTCATGGAAAGCCGTTTGGGGCGTACCGGCGCCCAGTATTCGGTGGTCAAAAAGTTTGCCTTGCCCTAGAGCGCGTGTTAGCATTCGGGCCACACGTGGGTCATAAGATGCTCTAAACAAAGGCTCCCTGCGAGCGGCTGGACGCGGGAGAGTGGTGCGGAAGGGACGGGCCAGCCGTTCGAGTTTGTCCAAGGGGGACACGATGTCAACCAAGTCATTAAATGTGGGGCTCAAGTCCGACGAAAAGAGCAAGGCGATCGATCTTGCTGTGCAGCAGATCGAGAAGCAGTTCGGGCAGGGATCGATCATGCGCCTGGGAATCAACCACGCCATCGTTCCGGTCGAAGTGATTCCGACCGGAAGCCTCGCGCTCGACCTGGCGCTGGGTGTGGGCGGCGTGCCGCGCGGCCGTATCATCGAGGTGTTCGGGCCCGAGGGCTCCGGCAAGACCACACTGACCTCGTCCATCGTCGCCAACGCGCAGCGCCTGGGCGGCATGGCGGCCTTCATCGACGCCGAGCACGCCTTCGACGTCGGTTATGCCAAGAAGATCGGCGTCGACGTCGACAACCTCTTGATCTCCCAGCCGGACACCGGCGAGCAGGCGCTCGAGATCGCCGAAGTGCTGATTCGCAGCGGTGCGCTCGACGTCATCGTGGTCGACTCGGTGGCGGCACTCGTGCCGCAGGCCGAGATCAACGGCGAGATGGGCGACCAGCACGTCGGCCTGCAAGCACGCTTGATGTCGCAAGCGCTGCGCAAGCTCACCGGTGCGGTGTCGAAGACGAAAACGTGCCTCATGTTCACCAACCAGATTCGCATGAAGATCGGTGTCATGTTCGGCAGCCCCGAGACCACCTCGGGCGGCAACGCGCTCAAGTTCTACTCGTCGGTGCGCATGGACATCCGCCGCATCGCCGCCATCAAGGAAGGCGAGGCGGTCACCGGCAGCCGCACCAAGGTGAAGGTGGTCAAGAACAAGGTGGCCGCACCGTTCAAGGTCAGCGAGTTCGACATCATATATGGCGAAGGCATCAGCTTCGAAGGCGACGTCATCGACATCGGCTCGGCGCCGGGTGTGGACATCGTCAAGAAGAGCGGCACGTGGTTCGCGTACGGCGACGAGCGCCTCGGCCAAGGGAAAGAGTCCGCGCGCAAGTTCCTGAGGGAGCATCCGGCCATCGCGAACGAAATCGCGGCGAAGATTCGCGCGCATTACGGAGTGGACGCCAAGCCGGAGCCGGAAGCGGGCGCGGCCAAGGCGGAAATACCGGCCGCGGCGATGGTCGCCGAGACGCCAGAAGGCGCCGATCCGCTGGCGGCCAATCCGCGCAAGAAGCCGGGTGTGGTGCGCGCGCGGCCGTAGTTCAATGAGCGCGACGCGTTCGCTTTGGTAGCGGGCGCGTCGCGCGACATCCATTTGATGCCCGAAACCATCGTCGAGCGAAAACCGCGCCCCCGGGACCGCGTTTGGATCCGGCTTTCCGGGGGGCGGTTTTTTGCCGTTCCGGAAGCGGCGGCGGCGGCGTGCGTCCTCGGCGCGGTGTTGTCGAACGACGACATCGCGAACCTCGAGCGCTTGGATCAATACCTGCGCGCGCGCGACAAGGCGCTGCGATTGTTCGCCGTGCGCTCGCGCTCCCGCAAGGAGATCGACACGGCGCTGCGCACCATGGGCATCGCCGACGCCATTCGCCAGGGTGTGATCGCCGAGCTCGAGGAGCAGGGGCTGGTCGACGACGCGCGCTTTGCGCGCGAGCTGGTCTCGGTGCGCAAGGACACGCGCCGCGTCGGGCCGCACCGCCTGCGCGCCGACTTGAGCAAGCTGGGTGTCAATCGCGCCGTGGCCGACCGTGCACTGTCCAGTTACGGCACGGACGAGCAAGAGACGCAGGCGCGCGCGCTGGTCGAACGCACGCTGCGCAGTGGTGTGGTCGATGAAAAAGCGGTGCGCCGTGTGGTCGCACTGCTGAAGCGCAAGGGTTTCGATTATTCCGTGGTCAATCGCGTCGCCTACGAGCTTGCGCGCAAGATTCCGCGCGGGGCCCAGGGCGAGGACACCGAATTCCCCGAAGAATGGTAACGCAATGGTGAGCGAGACGAAGAATCGCTACGCGGTGGCGCGACTGGTGAAGGACTACTTGTCCTTCTTCGAGGCGCGCGGCCATACCCTCGTTCCCAGCGCACCGCTTTTGCCCGACGATCCCACGCTGCTTTTCACCGCGGCGGGCATGGTCCCGTTCAAGGCGTTCTACAGCGATCCCGCGCGCGCGCCGTATCCGCGCGCGGCCAGTTGCCAGAAGTGTCTGCGCGCGGGCGGCAAGCAGAGCGATTTGGAAAACGTGGGACGCACGCTCCGCCACCACACGTTCTTCGAGATGCTGGGCAACTTCTCCTTCGGCGACTACTTCAAGAAGGAAGCGATCGAATGGGGGTGGGAGCTATCGGTGGACGTATGGGGGTTAGAAAAGAATCGCATCTGGGTCACTATCTTCGAGAACGACGACGAAGCGTTCGATTTGTGGGCGAACCACATCGGTTTTCCCAAAGACCGTATCAAGCGTCTCGGCAAGAAGGACAACTTCTGGGGCCCCGTGGGTGACACCGGCGTGTGCGGGCCGTCGTCGGAATTGCACTACGACACGGGGCGTCCCGGTCCCGAGGGCGGGCCCGGCCACCACGACGACAACGATCGCTATATCGAGTACTGGAACCTCGTGTTTCCGCAGTTCTTCTTTACCGAAGCGGGTGTCTACGATCCATTGCCCAAGCCCGGCATCGACACCGGCATGGGATTGGAGCGGGTCGCGTTCATCTTGCAGGACGTGGAAGACAACTTTCACACCGACGAGTTCCTGCCCATCCGGCGCGCCATTGCCGCCGCACTCCCCAAGGGCGCCGACGCCAAGAAAGCGGCACTCGCGATCAACGCTGCCTCCGACCACGTGCGTGCGCTGACGTTTGCCCTCGCGGAAGGCATCATGCCGTCCAACGAAGGGCGCGGCTACGTGCTGCGCCGTTTGCTGCGGCGCGCACTCACCAAGATGCATCCCTTCGGCGTGCGCGAGCCGTTTCTTGCGCGCGGTGTCAACGCCGTCGTGACCGCGATGGGCCCGCGCTATCCCGAGATCGTACAGCGCGTCGACCTGGTCAAGGAAGTCGTGACCGCGGAAGAAGCACGCTTTCAAGACACGCTCGAGCAGGGGAT
>JAICFA010000094.1 GCA_025923935.1 Candidatus Krumholzibacteriia bacterium | reverse complement strand
TTCACGTGTCCCCAGCTCGTGCTCTGAACCGGGACGACGTCGCAGCCGGTGACCCCAGCGCGAGCAGTACCGAGGATGAGCTCGGTGCCGTCGTTCAACGTGAGGTGCGCCGCGTTGACCGTGATGTCGGTCGAGGTCGTAATCTGCTCGTTGAGCACCAACGTGCCCTGACCCGGAATATCGATGACCTGATTGGGGTCACCGGTGATGTTCGGGCACTCGTCGCCGATCCACAAGCACTCGACTTCCGACGTGGCCGACATGCCATCGCAGCTCGCGGTGGCGGAGGCGTTGATGCCACAAATACGAATCACGGTTTCGCCGTTTTGGTTCAGCGTGAACTTCACCTGGTTCAAATGCGACGCGGCGTTCGTCTCGCCATTCACGCCCGACACCGTGTCGGCAACGCTGGCGGCGAGTAACGTCTCGTCGTTGAGGACGAGCGAGACGTTGAATTGGCCGGCGGTGAGCAGTCCGCCTGCGCCCGGAAGCTCTCCGGTGTCGCCGGCCGTCTGCGTCGTCATCGCGGGAGCGGAAAGTCGCGCGGCAATCGCTCGTCCGCTGTATGTAATCTGGGCGGATGCGGTGGCCACGCTAACCAAGAGCAAGACGCCCGTGAGTAGGGCGGATTTGTGAGCAATATGACTCATGAGTCGACCATCCTGTAGTTAAGAGTCAGGGGCGCCGCGCGACAACTTTGCATCACGGGAGGGCAACGATAAGTCCGCACGACGCCCCTTCCATGCGTTACGTAAGCAGTATGTCGACGCCGGACGGGTGGGCTCCATTGGGAGCGCGCCCCGTTTGAGGCCCTTGGGACCCCTTAGAAATCGATGGAGTGTTTTCCGGAACACGGCGGGGAAAACAGAGAATGCAGATGATTCCCCTAGATGGATTTGTTACACTTGTGTTCTGCCTTAGACGTTTTCCCCCTGGTACTTTTTGGGGTAGCGCATGACGAATACTGCTAACATCAAGAAAGTATTACTCGAGTTTCTCGAGAATCCCGACGAGCACAACCGCCTGGTTGCTGCCGAGCTCGGGCGTAGCGCTTACCAAGAAGGCGTAGGTGTTTTGGAGTGGGCTGGCGCGGTGCAGGCTGTCATTTCCGACACCCTGCTTGCAACCGACACGCCGGCCGCCCGCGAGCGCGTCGCCGGTGCGGCGCACGTGTTCCTGATGGAATGTTTGTTCGCTTACGAACTGGCGATTCAAAGCGCGCGCGAATCGCGCATTGCGCTTCGCCATCAAATCGACCGCATGGAAGCCAACGGGAAGCGTATTGGGCGCGAGATGCACGATATCGCCAGCCAACTGTTGGTGTCGGCGTACATGGAGCTCCACCTGGCGGCCCATGCTTCATCCGGCGCTGCGCCCTACTTGAGCAAGGTGTCCGCGTTGTTGGATCAGGTCCAGTCGCACCTGCGCCGCTTCGCGCACGAATTGCGCCCGACGGCATTGGACGACCTGGGATTGATGCCGGCGCTCCGCGCACTGGGCCAGAGCATCGCGACGCGCGGCAGCATCGCCGTCACGGTGGAAGGTGACACCAAAGGACGCCTGGCTCCGCCGGTGGAGGTAGCCCTCTATCGCACTGCGGAGGAGGCATTGTCGAACGTGGTTAAGCATGCCGGCGCTGCGCACGCCGAAGTGTTGGTGGAGCGCCGCCAACACGAAGTGCGCTGCACGGTCACCGACGATGGCGTCGGGTTTGCGGAAGCAGATTCCCTGCGGCCGCACCTGAGCCTGATCGGACTACGCGAGCGCCTGGAGCCGCTCGGAGGCAGCATTCGATGGGGATCGATCCCCTCGTCGCACGGCTCCATGGTGATGGTCACGGTACCATTGAAGGAAGAGGTCCGGTATGCCACTGAGAATATTGATCGCTGAAGACCAACGCCTGATCGGCGAAGGATTCTCGTCGCTTTTGCGCGGAGCAGGTTTCGATGTGATCGGTGAAGCCACCGATGGCCACGAAGCGGTCCGTCTCGCCGAGAATCTGCGGCCCGATATAGCCGTCCTGGACATCTCCATGCCCGGGTTGAACGGAATCGACGCGGCACGCGCCATCCAGCGCTCTTGCCCCGAGACCAAGACCTTGATCGTCACCATGCACAGCGACGACTCCTACGTGGTCGACGCGCTGCGCGCCGGTATCGGCGGCTACGTCTTGAAGAGCCAGGCCGGCCCTGACTTGGTGCAGGCCATCAATCAAGTCGTGCAGGGCAACGTCTACCTGAGCCCGGGCATTTCCGGTGCGTTGGCCAACGCGGTGCGTTCCAACGTCGATGTGCCGGAAGACCCGCTCACCCCGCGCGAGCGCGAAGTACTCCAGCTCGTCGCCGAGGGTATGACCTCGAAAGAGGTCAGCAACATGCTGCACGTCAGCCCGAAGACGGTCGATGCCCACCGCGCCAGCATCATGCGCAAGCTCGACCTGCACGACACGGCGGGGTTGGTTCGCTACGCGATCCGACGGGGCTTGATCGAAATCTAGGGGCCGTCTCTAGGCATTTGCCCAACGCGCGCTGGTAAGTTCTCCGGGTCTCGATTCCCACACAGACCTAATAGAGCCACTTTTTCGCTGCTGATAAGCTGCGTTCAGGTCGAACGCACCTATCGGTACGGAGGAAGAGGCTTATGTCGCGTCGGTTTCGTCTTCGCAGGCTGAGACACTCCATCGAAATTCGAATCACGTTCTTCGAACGTCTCCCCCATCTTTGGGCTCCGCGGGTCAGGACCGCAAGCCCCGAGCATCCGACGCCCTCCCGCCGCGGCCCGCTGGAGAATTGGTTTTCGCCGGTGGCACATCTTACGGACGCCGCCTACGTGCTGTGGGGTATTAACCGGCAAACCGCACTCTCCGGCCCGGCCGCGGCGGTACACCGATGAAGGAGGCTCGCGGTGCCACGCCAGGGCGTGACTATCATCCACCACGCACACCTTGCGTGGGGCGTGGCACCGCGCCGTCGCGTGTTTACGCGTATCCGCACACGGACCCGCTCCAGTGGGTGGTGAGCTACCCATGGTACGCATCGCGCTAGCCAACGGACTTTCCGTCACCATCTATTCGCCGGGTTATCTGCGTAATCGCCTGACCATGGTGGACGGCGACCCCGCCATACAGATCGACGACAGCCGCGCGTTGTGGGTGGTCACCGATATTCAGGATTCGTCCATCGTCCATAAGGGCGATGGACGCTTTCATCCGTTTCGCACCGACTACGTGGTGCGCGCCATCCACGGGCTCCAGCACCAACAGTTGAACATGTCGGTGTCGATCTATCTCCTGCCCTACCCGCGGCGGGGCGGCTGGTCCAGCGCCACCGTGGGCACCGAGATCTTTCTGGGTCCCCACGTGCTGCCGGTCGATCAGGCCACCACGTCCTACATCGTGGCGCACGAAATCGGGCACGCGTTCCATAACGTGTTCCTATCCGAGGACGACGAGTCGGAAGAGTGGGAGGCGTACCGCCACATACGCGGCATTGTCGACCCGCTCAAGTTCAGCGCGTCGTCGCCGCCCGCCTACCGGCCCAAGGAGATCTTCGCGGAAGACTTTCGCGTCTTGTTTGGGGGACCGGAGGCCTACTTTGGCGGGTGCGTGGAGAATCCCGAGCTGCAGAACCCCCAGCTGATCGCGTCGCTGGGGATGTATTTCCTCGACGTGGCGGCCAAGTCCGAGCCGCACCCCTTTCGTCGAGCGTCGTAAGAAACCCCGCGATTAGTCGGAATCTTGAACGTGAACGACGAGGGCCAGCGCGTCGTCGCCGGCGTTGCCGTGTTGCTCGAGCAGGCTTTGCGCCGCTCGTTCGGGCTTCAAGGAAGGAAAGGCTCCGGTGCGGGGATTCCAATCGACCCCGTCGGTGATGAAGACGAGCGAATCGCCCTTCGAAATGGGTGTCGACGCGACCGCGACGTTGGGAATCTGATGCCCGAGGAGGCCGCCGCGATTCATGAGGTGCTCGCGCGCCGCAGAGCCGTCGCCGCGGATCAGGGTGGTCGCCACGTTGCCGATCCCCATCCACTGGAGCATCCGGTTGTATACGTCGATCCATGCGACCGTCATGACCACACCGCGCGTGGCGCGCAGCGCTTCGTGACATCGATACAGGAGCTCGATCGGGGGCACCGCGGCGAAGGTGTCGACGACGGCGAGCGCGGTGCGAGCCGCGCGCGCGGCTTCGCTTCCGTGACCGACACCGTCGACGACGGCGATGACGGCCCTGTGAGCGGGAATCTTGACCAGGTAGCCGTCGCCCGATTCCCACTCACCGCCCCGCGGCCTACCCGCCGCGCCCCACTCGATGAGAGCGCGTGGCGTGATACTCATACTGAACCTCTCCCGCCGCGGTCGTGATTCCGTTACGACTGGAAGTGCGTTGAAAAGCGACGGTTGGGCGAACGGCACGCCACCCGTCCTGGGGCTGGCATATAACTATGTTGGGCTACGGCGGGGGGGTCACGGAATAGGGCGTTTTACCGAGTCGCTTTTAAGGACCAGGCTGATAGCGCCCGGTTTCGAAAAAGAGCAAACTCCCGTTGTTGTTTTGACCACGGTGCCGCGCCGGACACACCAATCCCCCCGGAAGAGCAAACCACCGGCGCGGCACCACCCTCTACCAGATCCACCACCGTTTCATCACCCGCGGCTCGAACGACACAAAGTCGCCTGCTACGCTGTCGACCACGACGCGCACCCAGCCGATGTCCGGCGAACCGAACGTTTCCAAGCGCGTGAAATTCGCTAGGGGTTCGTACGACACGCGATCGCGCAGCGGATGATCGACTTGGAACTGGTGGCCGTCGCCGTGAATCAGAAGCACGCGCCCCGGAAATATTTTGACGCGCGCCTCGAGCTGCTCCAAGAACGCCTCGAAGCCGGGACGCGGGCGGGGATGATATTGCAGTCCGGGACTGCCGTGCATCGCGATCACCACGCCGTGCGCATCCATCGAATCCGCCAGCGCAAATGCCTCGTGCATCCACTCCAAGCACCCTTCGATACGGCGCGCGGCTTCGGCGTCGCTGTCTTCGCGGCGGCCGCGGAACTCTTCCGTGCCGTTCTCCGAGCCCACCATGTGAATGGTGATGAACACGAACCCGCCGCGCACCCAGCGCGCGTTCTCGACCAACTCGGGGTAGCGGCCGGCCTGTGATTGCGATTGGATCGCCATGCGACGCGCACCGAGGCTGTGCGCCGGGTCGGTGTAGAACGTCTTGCGCAAGTGGTCGAGGCGTTCGAGGGGCTCGTGTCCGCCCGCAATCCGGACATGACAATCCGTCCACTCGTTGTCGCCCGGGGTGTAGACCACCGGGCACTTGATTGCATTCAACGAGCGCAGCGAGCGCTTGTAGTTGGCGTCGGAGCACGGATACCAGAAGATGTCGCCGACGTGGATCAGCCAGTCCACGTCGGACTTGCTCACGTCGCGTATCAAGTGGCGAAACCGCCCCACTTCCCACACGCGATAGGGCCCATCGCCGTAGACACCGAAGGTGAACGTTCCCACGGGCGGAGGTGGCGACGGCTCGAGGCTGCACGACGTCGCGAGAGCCGCGAGCGCAATCGTTAGACAAACAAACTTCGAGGGACGCGCCATCGCTGGCGCATCATACACGCGGTCCCGCGGCCGCCGCAATTGCCGGGGCCCGTGGTGGGAGCGACACGCCGATGTCGGCGACCGTGAACACCTTCTGGCGCGCGCCCGCCGGCGTCTTGAGCGCGGCCGCAATACAGCGGTCGAAAATCGATGCGGCGCGCAAGAACGCCTTCGAGCTGAGATGGATCTCGTCGTACCAGTCTTTGGGCGACGTCGCGACCCCGCGGCAATCGACGTGATAGAGGTGCGGAAAACGGGGCGACTGCGCCAGCGACACCAACAGTTCGTTGAACTCGGTGATCATGGCGTAGACCACATTTTCCTTTTCGTCGTCCTTCAACCGCTTCTGCTCGAGCGGCAGCCACAGCCATTTTCCCGACCCCATCATCTTGTTGACCAGGCGCCGAAACGAAATCAGGCGCGCGGTCGACTTCCGCGTCGGCAGCGCGAAATCGTAGCCGTGGGTGATGATCGTCATTTTCTCCAGCTTCGAGTGGGCCAGGTTCGAGAAGAAGATCGAGTACTGAATCAGGAAGAGATTGAGAAAACTGATGAACTCTTTCGCCAGGAATGCCAGGCCCCTGGTGAAACGCTCCTCGTCGAAAGCGACCGGGCGTCCTTGAATGGCTTCCAGGCGCTTGGCCAAGAGCTCGCGGTGACGGTCGGTGAGCCCTTCGACGCGGCGCTGGTGCAGCGTCATGTTGGCCACACGGCCGTCGCCCAGAAGGTCGTTGCCGCCGCCGCTGATGAGGAACACGTCCGGCTCGATGCGCGACAGCGGCTCGACATAGTCGTGCGCGCGCAGCATCTTGATGAGCCAGTCGCCGCCGGCCGCGAGGCTGTGCACGCAGTAGCGCTTGCCCGCGATCAAGTGGTCGAGGATGTCTTTGACCGCGTCGATGTGCACCCAACGTAATCCCAAGACGTGGAGGAAGTACCGCCCCGGAAACTGGAACCACGAGTCGCCTTCCGCCACGATGATGGGACGGCCGGCGCATGAGCGATCTTGGATCGACTTGATGTAGGCGTCGTAGCGCGCGGCGCGCTCTTCCTTGTTGAGCACGTCGATGACGCTTCCCTGCGCGCCCGAGTCGCCCGGCACCACGTTCATGTCGAAGATGCGGCGGAACGCTTCCAGCGCGAGCTCCGGATGGTCGTTGTAGATGCGATGGAGCAGCGGAAACAGCGCGGCGTAATGGCGGGTGGTGCCCTTCCAGTGGAAGCGGCCGTCTTTCAATTCGATGACGTCCAGCGTCGCTCTCGCTTCGGCGTCGGATAG
This sequence comes from Candidatus Krumholzibacteriia bacterium, assembly GCA_025923935.1. Classification (GTDB taxonomy): domain Bacteria; phylum Krumholzibacteriota; class Krumholzibacteriia; order WVZY01; family JAKEHA01; genus JAKEHA01. The sequence goes on along the minus strand of JAICFA010000094.1, from coordinate 3,381 downwards.
CGGCACTTCGGGCGCAGAAAGATCGACGCTGTAATAAGTCCACCACACGCCGTTGATCTTGTTCAACACCACGGCGATGGCTTTCTCTTGGTCTTCCGCTGTCCAGATCACGCGAACTCCCCTCGCGCATGCGGACGATCTCACCCGTTTTACTAAAACATATGCCGCGCTCGCGGGCGCGGCCATCCACCTCGAAGGACGACTAGGCCGTAATGGGTGCGCTGGCGCGCGCCCATGTCCAGGCCGCGATGATCAACACGCCCGCAAAGACCGTCAAACACAATGTGACAAAAATCCCCGGCGGCGTCATGTCTGAGATCGCGTGCCCGCTTCCCGCTTGCCACGCCAGCCCCAGACACGCCCCCAGCCACGCGATACCCCCGACATGCACGAAGCGCCGCGTCGTCCACGGGTCGTTGCTCGCCCATTGGTGAAACAGAGCGACCGCTGGGATGAATTGCAAACCGTGGAAGCCGGCGGCGTGCACGAAGAGCAGGTTGCCGTGCTCGGCGACGTGACGCCCTTGCAATACGCTCATCATGATGCCCACACCAAAGGCGATCCACGCCGCCACCGCGCCGTAGCGAACCGCAAGGACGACCGGTGTCGGTATCGCGCGGAAATACTTGATGCCGACCACGGTGAAACAGATTGCGATGACGATGGCGGCAACACCGAATACCACGCCCGCGATGTGATCGACCAGACCGAAAACGTGTGAGAAGCGCGGGTCGAGTCCGCGGAAGGCTTGGATGGTTTCGATCGCGAACGCGTACAGCGTGACCGTCACCACGACGCGGACCCAAACTCGCTGTGCCCGCGGCGTCCACGTTACCCCGCTCGCCAACACGGCGAGGGTGAGCGTGAAAAATCCCACCGAGCTGTTGAACGAACCGGTGTCGATCAGGTTGCCCTCGGGCGGAATCTCGGGGCCGCGAATGAGCATCATCGTCCCGCACATCGCCCCGAGTGCGATGCCCAGCAGACCCACTGCCGTGAGCGCGGGCCACTGTGCGAGGCGTTCGCGTACTACGTCGACGATGAAGCGGAGGCGTGTCATGTCATGCACTCGTAGGATCGTATACCGCGCGTTCCGTTCCTTCAACGACACGCGTGTCGATTACACGATGCGTCCAGTGTGTCGTTGCCTTGTGAAATTTGTGCTTACTTTCGATTAGAAGGTGATTTTCACCCAACTCTTGTGTTGCCGACACTCTCGCACAAACCAAGACGCCTGGGCCATTCGCTAGCCCAGGCGTCTTGGTTGGTGAGGCGACACCGTGGCGTTTGCCGCAGGCGACTCATGAAGAACGAAATCACACCCGTTACGGTTGCAATATTATGTTAACCGGACGCTAAAAGCAGAGGAAGCGCTTGCTTACACGACGCGCGTGATGCGCCCGCAGTTCGGGCACTTCGTCTGGCTGGCGGAGAATATCGGGGACAACTGTAGCAGATGGCCGCAGGCGCAGGAGAACGATTCCCATTCACCGCGCGTGCGGCGTTGGTACTCCAGCGGGGCGTCGGCGACACCGGGGCCGCCGGTGGACGGCTGCGCGAAGGGGATGTCGCTCGACATGGGCTGGTTTTGCGCGCCCACGAGCGCGCCGACGGCGGCGGCCACCTCGGCGAATTCGTTGATTTGCGCCTTGGGGATTTCGTTGTCGCGGCCGCAGCGCGGACAAGCGATGTGGTGGTCGGCGTAGTCGGGCGGGACCTTGATCTTCAAGCCGCAAGCGCACACGAGAAACGCGAAGCCGTTGACAGCGCGCATGAGGTCCATGACGTCGCGCGTCTTGTCCTTTTCGCTTTGCTCGCGCACGACGTCGGGGTGTGCGGCGCGGACCGCGACGTGCTCGTCTTGCTTCAGCGCGGAGCGCGGCATGATCATGGACGGCTTGCCGCGCACTTTGGCGAGCGCGTGCTGGTAGCTCAAGAAGCCGGCACCTTCGCTCATCCCGCGCAGGATGGCGATGCGCTCCTGGATGGGCGGATGGGTGGCACCCCAGCCGGAGGCTTTCGGGCCCCCCAACGGGGCGACGATGAACATGGGCGCGTTGACCTTGTTCGCGGCTTCGAGCTCGAGCGGCGATTGCGAGATCTTCTCCAGCGCGTCGGCGAGGCCGGCGGGATAGCGGGTGAGGCGCACCGCGCACGCGTCGGCAAGGTACTCGCGCTTGCGCGATATCGAGAAATAGAGAATGCGCGCGAAGATGGGCGCCAAGATGGCCAGCGCAATCGCGATCACGATGAGAATGGCACCCCCACCGCCGCCTTCGCCCTTCTTGGACGAACGCCAGCGCTTGCCGGAACCGCCGGAGTACCACATGCCGCGCAGGAAAATCTCCGCGATCAGCACGATGCTGCCGAGCATCACCGCCGCGACGGTGAGGAACTGCACGTCGCGATTCATGATGTGCGACGTCTCGTGCGCGATGACGCCTTGCAGCTCGTCGCGATTGAGTTTGGTAAGGAGCCCCGCGGTCACGACGATGGAGCTGTTTTCCGGCTTTAGTCCGGTGGCGAACGCGTTGGGCGCCTTCTCGTCGATGATGTAGACCTTGGGCATGGCGGGCAGCCCCGCCGAGATCTTCATCTCCTCGACGATGTTGAACAACTGGGGATGGACGTCGGCGGTCACGGGGCGCGCGCGGCTCATCTTGAGCACGAGGTCGGGTCCGCCGAACACACTCGCCGCCGACATCATGACCCACACGGCGACGGCCACGATGACACCGATGTTGCCGCCGCCCTCACCCATGGTGGCCTCGCCGATGAACCAACCCAGCGTCACCAAGAGGGCCGCCATCCCCACGAAGAGGAAGAAGGATTTGCGACGATTGGAGGCGATCAGCTCCCAGAACATGGTCACCTTATGCGCGCGCGGCGCGGTTATTCGGGGCGAATATGGGCGGGAGTATAGCGCCAGGGTCGGCACGACCTCCAAGCTCGAGTTTGCGGCCCGGAGCCCCGAAAGGGAGCCTTCTGGTGCGGTTCAATTTGCAGTTGTTTTCGGCTGTCGGCGAGGTCGATAATGGCCCCTAACAAGGGCTCTGCACGCCGTACAAGGTGCTCCGCGGGGGGAGGCGGCCGGGGGTGCAGCCGCAATGACTCCAGCGAAGTCCCGATCGATCGCCGACTGGCCGCTGCGCTCGCAGTACGCGCTGGCTCTGAGCACTATAGTGCTGGCCCTCGCCGTGCGTTACTTGCTCAGTCCGGCCTTTGGGACGCGCTTCCCGTTCTTCCCCATCTTTCTCGTTCTGCTCCCGCTTGCCTTCGTGGTGAGAAGCGGACCCTTTCTCGCGGCCGCGCTGTTGGGGGCGTTCGCCAGCATGTATTTCTTTCTGGCGCCGGTCCGAACGTGGCGGCTGCACGAGACCG
>JAICFA010000093.1 GCA_025923935.1 Candidatus Krumholzibacteriia bacterium | reverse complement strand
GCCCTTGGCGGCGACGGCGGCCTTGTCATTGCCGCGGTCGCTGCGCGTAATCCGAGCCGTACCCTTGCCGTGAGACTGAGACTTCATGGACGTAGCGCCTGCCCGGTCGACCGTGGCACGGTCGCGCGCACTGCTGGTCGATACAATCCGAGCGTTACGCTCCATCGACTTTGCCGACTTCGACCGCGTCTGCGTAACGCGCGCCGTCGACTGGCGACCCGCGTCGGGTCGCGTGAACGACTGCGACTTCGAGACTCGCTCCGCAGACTTCACCGGCTGCGAACGCGCGATGGACTTCGACTGCGGACGGGCGAGCGCTTGACCACGTGCCGAGTCGTTGTTACGCGCGACCCGGTCGACCTGCTTCGTCTTGTCGAGCTGCTTGGCGCTGAAACCGCGGTCTTCGTTGGAACGAGCCACACTGCGCCCGGCCTTCGACTTGAAGCTACTGCCCTGGGCGCGCTCGATACCGGCTACGCGCACGCGGCCGTCGCTGCTCCATGAGGTGAAGCGCTCGCCGTGGTCGTAGCTCTTGAACTTCGCGGGCCGAACGACATCCCACGGACGCGCGCAGCTGTTACGGTACGACGCGTAGATGGTGTTGCACTGGTGGCAGCCGTCGTTCCAGCTGACATGCACGACCGGTCCGCCGTGGCACAGGTACGACGGGTAACGCGCCCAATGGCGCACGTAGAAGCGCGCGTAGGACACGCCGACGTAGTCCCACCGGCACGATGCCGGCAGGAGCGTCATGTAGAAGTCGCGGCACGCGATGAACGGGTCGCCGTAGATACGGAACCCGAAGTTGCCCACGAACACGCTCGCGCCGTAGTGCGAATAGTCGAACGGAGCCGGGCTGCCGACCGCGAAGACATACGCGATGCCGGCGCCGTCGAAGCGATCGAGCCCGAGCTCGTAGCCGCGATAGCAATACGAGCGTCCGCCGTAGAGCCAGGTGTCGTCATACGGCGAGCCGGGATAGAGGACGTGCATGTAGCCGTCCGTGTCGACCATGAATAGCGTGGTGTAGCAGTCCCGCTCCGGATGCACCCAAATGGCCACGTCGGAGTAGTCGGGGTACACGTCGCCACCTTCTAGCCAAACACGCACGTTGGCCTGCGAAGACACGACCTGCGCCGACAATGCGAAGCCGTCGGCGGCGGCGACCTTCGCGGTAGACGCGAGTACAGCCGCTGCAATTCCGAGGACACTTCTTTTCAGGACCAGCGAGGTAATCATCGCATGGCACCTCCCAGTGGGGCGATTCGAGACAGCTCGAGCTCGTTCGGCACCTCTTGGTACGCCCAATCAACCGTAAGGTTCGTGTTGGTGACGCCCGTGACTTCGAACTTCGCCATGTTGAAGTCGCCTTGGCCGTCGACGATGCGAACGATGTAGCTATGGCCAACGATCGCCTCGGCGCGTTTGGACGGGGCCCAGCCCGTTTCGGGAGCCCAGTCCACGCCGACTAGCGGTATCACGCCGTAATCCTGGATATCTACTAGCGCACCTTTCGCGACGACATAATTCACGCCGCTATCGGAGTCGTAGTAGATATCCGTGGTGCTATTGTCCCGCGACTGCGATTGGCCCGACAAACTCGAAAAGTCGTAGCCCGCATGCAGCAGGTCTTGCCCCTCTTCGACCAGCACCAAATTGAAACCTTCCGGCCGCGGCGTGTCGAACACGGTTTCGCGGCTCAATTCACTCTCGTTGCCGGCCGCATCGACTGCGAGTACGGCATAAAACCAGAACTCTCCGTTGACCACGTCGGTATCGTCGTACGAGGTCGTATTGGCAGAGACGCTCGCCAGGTGGAAGTAGGGTCCTTCGGGCGCCTCGTTTCCACGCCAGATCTGGTAACCCGCGAGATCCGGCTCCTGATTCTCATTCCAAAAAATAGAGACGACTTCATCTCCCGTGACGCTGAAGACCCCGTCGGGCGGAAACGGTGGAGCATCCACTACGACGGGGTCTTCGTCATCGCAACCAGCAACAAAGGGGAGTATGAGCATCACTGCGACAGCCGCCGACACAACACCCGACAGTCGAGTCGGGCGGCCGATTGGGTTTCGCGTACGCAGTTGGTGCGTCGTCATGCCTAGGCTTAAACGCAACCCATGTGCCACGACCCGGGAAAGTTTTTCCTGAGCCATCAAGCGACTGATCTATATGGAATTACGAGTTCGGAGGGAGGGCGCAGGGGTCGCCGTCGCGGTGCGCACGGCTCAGGAATCGTGGTACTGGAGTTACATACCCGACCTCAAAAGAGGACACCCGCATCCGCCCATAAACACTGACGCCCCGATCCGTTCCGGTGTCAATTTTCGAGACCCCACCTCTCGAAATCAACTTACTCCGCAAAGCCAGCAGCTTGCTTCGGAACGTATCTAGGGCGTCAGCTAATCCGGTTGTCCCAAGGTTTTGCCTTGAGCTCCGAATCTTTGGGTCGAGAGTGCTTCTCCTCTGTCTCCAGTCCTGAATCTTTAGTTCGGGGCTCTGGGGGAGCTTTCGTTCCCCCAGAACCCGTCCCCCACCAGATGGAAGTTCATTTACGCACGGGATGACTTCCGATTGTTCCCTACCGCAACCCGTATGCCAACGCGCATCTGTACACTACCGGACTGCGGGGATCGAACCTATCCCCAAGCGTCACTGTTACTTCCACGGCTCCATCCACAATCGTCCGGTGCCCACTCAGAAACCGCGGCGCAGTCCCGCTATTAAAGAAGTAGGGCCGCGGTTCCGACATAATCACCTAACAAATTGCAGATGCGGTGGTTGGGCGCACTTGAAGAATGTATTAAAACTTTTTATAGAAACGGCCGAAGGGGCCACGGGCGGGAGGAGCTACTGAATGTTGTAGCGTTTAATCTTGGAAAGGAGGTTCGGATAGCTGATCCCAAGGTGAACCGCGACTTGAGACTTATTGCCGGCATGACGGCGCATCGCTTCGAGAATCATGGCGTGCTCGATTTGCTCGATGCGCTCGCGCAGCGTTTCCTCGCTCTTGCTCATCGGCTCGGCTTCGGGCGCACCGCGAAGCACTTCCGGCGCCACGTGCTGTAGCCCCAGCGAGTCGCCATCGTCGGCCAGGATGATGGCGCGCTTGATGACCTTCTCCAGCTCGCGCACGTTGCCCGGCCAGTGGAAGTCGACCAGCTTGCTCATGAACTCCGGTGTGGTGCCGTCGATCGTCTTGGCCATCTCCCGGGCAATCTTGCTGACATAGTGGTGCACGAGCAGCGGAATATCTTCCGGGCGCTCCCGCAAGGGCGGCACGGTCAGCGGGAAATCGTTGATGCGATAGAAGAAGTCTTCGAGGAAACGTCCCTCTTCGACCATCTTGAGTAGATTCGACTTGGAGGCGCAGACGACGCGCACGTTGACGGCCATGAAGTCGTTTGAGCCTACCTTGCGCACCTTCCCCGTGTCGAGGAACTGCAGCAGCTTGCCCTGCATCGCCATCGACGTCTTGCCGATCTCGTCGAGGAAAATGGTGCCACCGTTGGCTTCGATCAAAAGCCCGTCTTTGTCGAAGTACGCGTTGGTGAAAGCGCCCCGCACGTGCCCGAACAACTCCGACTCGAGCAGCTGCTCGGGGAGTGCAGCGCAGTTGACATGCACGAAGGCACGATCGCGGCGCTCGCTGAGCAGATGAACGGCGTACGCGATGAGTCCCTTGCCGGTGCCGGTCTCGCCTTGTAGGAGCACCGTCGCGTCGGAATGAGCAACGCGCTCCGCGAGGTTGAGGAGATGAATCATCTCCTTGTTGTCGGTAACGATGCTTTCAAAGCCCTTGCTGGCCGCGGGCCGCGGACGAGCGGCGCGTCCCTTGCGCTCGGAGCGGACCAGCTCGTACACCGACAGCGAAATCAAGCTCGAGTACGCCGCTACAAAGTGAAGATCTTCCTGGCCAATCGAGCCGCGCGCCGGGTCCGCCGCCTTGACGACGCACATCATGCCGAGGGTCTCGTGATCGAATCCGAGGTCCTGCACGAGTAGCGGTCCCGGAGCCGCTATCCGGCTCTTGAGGTCGGCGAGCGACGGTACCTTGTCGAAGTCGGTCACGACCACCGGACCGCGGCTGCCGTTTTCGCGCTTGGCGTACCACGATTCCACGGCCTGCGCGTCCTTGACCGACATCCCCAACCGCGCCACGACTTGCGAGCCACGGCCATTGGCGGACGGGATCGAGATGAAGCCCGACGCGGCGCCGAGCTTTTCGACAACCAGCCGTAGCGTGGTCTCAAGTCCCTTCGAGAGTTGCTCGCGCGAGCGCGCGCCGCTTTGTATTTCACCCAGAACTGAGAACTGATCCAGCACGCGCCGGGTCGCATTCGACATTTGGTCTTCGATGCACCGGCGCAATGCGGCCAGTGCCTTGCGATACTTGGCGCATTCTTCGTCGGCGGCGATGCGGTCGGCCTCGTACACCGCGAGGAGTGCATCGTCGACGTTGCCGAGGCGACGCTCGACGTTCGACAGCAAAGCATGCGATACGATGAGTGCACGGGGCTCATCGAGCTTCCCGAGTGCCACTACACTGTCCGCAAGCGCCGCCTTCGCCTTGAGCAAAGTCGCTTCCGAGCGGGCGCGCACGCACAGACGGGCGAGCAATTGCTCCGACACCGCTTTTTCGTACGGATTTCCGCACTCTTCGAACGACGCCACGCTGGTCGCCATGGCCTCCAGCGCCGCATCCACGTCCTGGCTGCGCGCGAGCGCGAGCGCGCGGGTGCGGTGGAAGTAACCGATTTCGTAGAGCTCGCCGCACGACTTGGCGATACGAAGCCCTTCCTCGATGGAAATCAAGGCGTCGGAAACCGCGCCGGTGCGGTATTGCACGTCGGCAAAGCGGCGCAAGCTTTCCGCGACGATGTCCCCCTGCGGCGCCAGGCGCCGCCCTTTGTCGAGGGCCGAAGATAGATTGGCATGCGCGCAACGCAAATCATTGCGCGCAATCATGAGCTCGCCCAGATACTCGTCGGCAAGCGCGGACTCACGCTCGTAGCCGAGCTCGTCGGCCATCGCTTGCGCGCGCAAGAGCGCTTTTTCACCGCGGCCCAGTGTGCCGCGCGCCACGTGCGTGCGACCCAACATCAGCAACGCGCGCGTCAAACTGGCCTGGTCGCCGAAACGCTCGGCACCGGATGCGGCCGCGTCGAAGGCACTGATGGCATCTTCGAACCGGCGCAGCTTCGAGTACACGACACCGAGGTTCAACTGCACGACGATGAGGTGCTGCGAGAGACCCAGCGTCTTGGCGAGGTCGAACGACTTCGACAGTGACGCCAGCGCTCGCGTCCAGCGGCACGCGTTCTTGTGCAAGAGACCGAGGCTGTTATAGACGTAGGCGATGCCGACGCGATCTTCCGCGCGACGGTACGACGACAGCGCGTCCATGAAGAACTCCTCCGCCTCGGCGGCCAGGCCGAGACGCTGGTAGGAGTTCGCGATCAGGAGCTGAATGTAGGCGACCTCGCCATGCGATTGCGATCGCTTGAGACGGCGGTAGGCGCCGAATGCGGTCTTGAGCGCAGCATCATACTCGCCGCGCCATAGGAGCAGATACCCTTCACGATACTCGATCCGCCCGAGATCCTCTCCTGAAAGCGAGGGAAGGGATCTCGAGCGGTCGAGGTATTCTTTCGCCGCCGCATAGTCCCCACGTCTGCGGTGGCAATCGCTCACGCGGAGCAGCAACCGGAACCGGTCGCTATCGACCAGTCCGGGTTGCTCAAGCGCTCCGCAGAAGTATTCGAGGGCCGTGGAAAAGTTCTCCGTCGCGAAGTGCATCTCGCCGATTTCTTCACCCGGCGAGACGACGGAACCCCGCGTTGGTTCGCGGCGATCTCTTTCCAGCCACTCTCTCTCGTCCCGTGCGTCGGACATAGATTCCTCGAGCTAAGTGGTATTAACCAAAACGAACTCGCGCCCCCGCTTCGGGACGCGGCTCGTCTATCTCGCCCACAGGATCATGAACTTCCACCACAACTCCCAGAAAATCGTAGTCGTACCATTTTCGCGACTGTCAGCTCCGAGCGGCGGCCGGTTCTTGAGACCGGACAGGCCGTCGGCATCCCCCTCATCAGTGCCACCTCCGCCACCGCCATTACCATCACCGACACCACGATTGGGTGTTTGTGGGCCCGTCCCTGGTGCGACGATGCTCACATTGCCAGACTTACCTATGTTTTGGGTGTCGGCGTGCAGGGGTGCGGAGGATAGCCCGAGGAATAACCATATGGCGGTCGCGATACAAAGAAACGCCGCCCGTTTCATACCTCAACCATCTCCTTCCTCGACTCTGGAGAACAACAGCGTGGGGCTGTCAGTTAGCAATAAATATATCCGTGGATGTTTAGCACCGTCAATCAGTTTTCCGCCTCTTCGGCCTCATCCTCGCGGGCACGCTTGTACGGTATCCCGTATTTTTCCAATTTCTTATAGAGATTGCTCCGCTGCATGCCCAGCTTGCGGGCGGTTTTGCTGACGTTGTGCCCGTAGAGCCTGAGCTTGCGCTCGAAGAAGTCCTTTTCCACGGCATCCTTGAAGCCGACATAGCTTTCGATCTGGAAATAGCGGTCCTCCGCACCTTCGTCGGAGGCTCGCATTGGGGGGAGATCGGTTAGGTCGATGGTCGCGGCCGGCGTCAGGATGACGAGACGTTCAATCAAGTTCTTGAGCTCACGCACGTTGCCCGGCCACGCATACTCCCGAAGCGCGTCCATGGCGGTTCGGGACAGCTTCTTGGGCGCTTGGCCCAGCTCGCGCCCGATGAGGTGGAGGAAGTGATCGGCCAAGAGCGGAATGTCCGTCGCGCGCTCACGAAGCGGCGGTACCGTGATGGGCACGACGTTGAGGCGGTAAAACAAGTCCTCGCGGAAACGCCCCTCCCGGCTCGCTCTCAATAGGTCCTTGTTGGTTGCGGCGATAACGCGTACGTCGACCTTCATCGTCTCGGTCCCGCCCACGCGCTCGAAGACCGACTCTTGTAGGACGCGCAGAACCTTGGCCTGCGCCGAGAGACTCATGTCACCGACCTCGTCCAAGAACAACGTGCCGCCGTCCGCCATCTCGAAACGGCCGATACGGCGCGCCACCGCGCCGGTAAACGCGCCTCGCTCGTGCCCGAACAGCTCGCTCTCGATCAACTCTTCCGGAATGGCCGCGCAGTTCACCTCGACGAACGGCTCATCGGAGCGCGGACTGTTTTCGTGCAGCGCGCGGGCAATCATCTCCTTGCCGGTGCCGTTCTCGCCCATGATAAGGACGCGCACGTTGGTCGCGGCCACCTTTTTGACGGTGTCGAGAATGCGCAGCATCTCGGCGTGCTGGCCAACAATACGGGTGCGCTGGCGCACCTCGGCCTTGAGCGACACGTTCTCTTTGAGAAGCCGTCGCTGCGCGAGTCCGTTGCGGATCACTAGTAGGATGCGATCGGCGTCGATGGGCTTTTCGATGAAATCGAACGCACCCAGCCGCGTGGCCTCCACGGCGGTCTGGATGGTGCCGTGACCGGAAATGATGACGACCGGGAGCTGCGGATTTTCGTGGTGGAGCTGGGCGAGCACCTCGAGCCCATCCATTCCGGGCATCTTGATGTCGAGCAGAACCAGGTCGACGGGACGGTCGCGCACCAGGTCGAGTGCCGAGGGCCCGTCGGCGGCTTGAATAACCCGGTAGCTTTCGAACTCCAACAGCCGTTCGAGCGCGCTGCGCACCGCCTGTTCGTCATCGGCGATCAGAATCGTCTTGGGCATAGCGGGGTTGGCAATCGATGAGGGGACAACAACATTCGTATTTTTTACGGATACCACATTGCCTATAATTTCACCACACGAATTCCTGGCACGCCGTTCCATGAACAAGACGCACCTGCGCAACCTCTCATTGCTGGAGCTCCGCGACGTCGTGCTGGCCGAGGGCGAACCCGAGTTTCGCTTCCGCCAGCTGGCGACGTGGATCTACGCGCGCCTAGAATCCACCTACGACGCGATGACCGATTTGCCCAAGGAGCTCCGCCAACGCTTGGCCCAGCGCTTCGACGTAGCCGCCTCCGCGCCGGTTTCCATCCAGCAATCCGCCGTCGACGGCACCCGCAAATTCTTGTTCGAGTTCGCCGACGGCGCTCGCGTCGAGTCGGTGTTGATGCGTTACGACCGGCGCAACACTGTGTGCCTCTCCACCCAGGTCGGCTGCCCGCTCGATTGCGTGTTTTGCGAGACGGCCAAGGGTCGCTTTCAGCGCAATCTGACAGCCGGCGAAATTCTCGACCAGATCTGTCTCCTCAAACGCGAAGCCGGACCTCCGTCCGAAAAAATCAACGTGGTGTTCATGGGCATGGGCGAACCGCTCCTGAATCTCCCCAGCGTGATCGCTGCCATCCGGGTGATGAACGACCCACTGGGTTTGAATCTGGGAGGCAAGCGCATCACGGTCTCCACGTCCAGTTTTCCCGATCGCATTCGCGAGCTGGCCGATTCGGAGGCGGACTGTTCGTTGGCGCTGTCGTTGAACGCGCCCAACGACGCGTTGCGCCGCCAGCTCATGCCGAAGGCGTCACACTTCCCCATTGATGAATTGCTGGACGCGGCGCGCTACTTTGTCCGTGACGGCCGCCGCCGAGTGACCCTGGAATATGTGCTCATCAAGGGGCGCAACATGAGCCCTGTGGACGCGGACGAGTTGGCCGCGCTCGCGCACGCACAGCCCTTCAAGCTCAACCTCATTCCCTACAACCCCGGCCGGCACTCACCCTACGAATGTCCGAACGAGGACGACATCGATCGCTTCGTGACGCGCCTGCTCCCGGCCGCACCCGCGGTGACGGTACGGCGCAGCCGCGGGGTCGACATCGACGCGGCCTGCGGACAGTTGTGGAATGAATATTTGATGCAGAAGAAGAAGCCCGCGAAGGGAGCCGCGTAGTGGCGATCGGGGAGGAGAGTCGCGACTAACTCCGCTTCGCGGGCAACACGCTACTTGAGCAATACCAGCTTCAGCGTTTCTTTCTTGTCGCCGGCGATTATGGCCGCGTAATACGTGGCACTCGCGACGCGATTGCCGCGGTTGTCCTTCCCATCCCAGCGCACCACAAAGTCGCCGCTCGCACGACCGTCGTACAACTCGCGGACCAGCGCTCCCGTCACCGAATACAGGCGAACCGAGACGCGTCCGACGTTTTGCGACAACGCTTCGGGCAGCGACACGCGTATTTCGGTCTCGGGGTTGAACGGGTTGGGATAGCTGGTCGCAACAATGCGGTCGCGAGCCGCGAGCGGTTCTCCCGCCACGCGAATGAAAAAGCGCTTCAGTCCCGCCACGTCTTCGGGTCGAGCGATCTCGGTGTTCTCGATCATACCGCCGAAATACGCCGCCTCTCCGCCGAACAGCACGCGCAGATCTTCGGCGACAAGTTCCTTGGGACGATATGCGTGCGAGGCGGCGTCGTGAAAACGGCCGTCGCCGTCGATGCCGCGCAGCCGCCGGTATTCTTCCCACGCAGGCGAGCCGTCCGGCATGAAGCGGTTGTGGAACGCGTGGCCCAACTCGTGCGCCACGATGTACGCGGCGACCCGCGGATCAATATCGAGCACGTGCGGGCTCAAGAACAACTCGGCGCCGCTGGTGGAGCTAACCAAGAGCGAGCGCCGCGGGTATGGCAAAAGATAGATGCGAACTGGCATGCGCAGCGCGCGATACTCCTGCGCGCGCAGCGCGGCGAGAACAGCGTCAGTGGCAAACGGGTGAAAGGCCCCGTCGCCTTTGTTGGCGATCGAGGGATCGTCGATGTCGGTAATGATGGGAAGCGCGCGGCCGTCGTCGAGGAGAATGGTGGCATCGAGACCCGACCCGACGACTCGCTGCGCCAGGTAGTCGGCCGGGAAGATGGTGGCGGAAAGCCCATTGGCGAGGGCCACCGTCTCGACACCGCCGGAGGCGGTGCTGGGCGAAACGGACACCGCGAAAATCAGGGCGGTAAACCCTGCCCGGCGAGCCAATTCTGGTATATCGACGTCCATACGCTATCTCACCGAAACTCTCCCAAGTTGTTAATTGCAACCGATATACCCCCGTGAGAAATGGCTTCACCGGCTCCGAGAAGTCGCACTTCCGAGCTTTTGAATTCGTTCCTGTAGAATGAGTTAGGTCTTTCGAGGGAGGTGGGGCAGCACGCGCCCGAGCGGCCTGCGCGTCCCATGCGATGAGGGTTTCTCCACCCCCATCGACCGGGGTACGGGTGTTCCCACCCATGGTAATAG
>JAICFA010000092.1 GCA_025923935.1 Candidatus Krumholzibacteriia bacterium | reverse complement strand
TGTGTCGACTTCCCAGCCGAAGACCTTGAACAGCCGCCCGAATTGTTTGCCGATGTCGAAGCCGATGCGTCCGCTGTCGTTGCGCGACGCCGACACGTTGCGCGTGCCTTCGGGGTCGCCTTCGCGGCGGACGTTGGGTCCGGAGTCCTCACTGTAGTTGGACTGCACCTCCACGCTCGGTTTTTCGAACAAGTTCAAGATGCGCCAGTCCGGCGACACGAACGACACGCGCGCGTTGTTGCCGCGCGCGATCTCCGTCCCGACGTTGTAGCCCATCCAATCGTTGTCGATGGCACGGTCTTGCGTGACGGCCCCGCCGAAGGATGTTTCCAGCGACCGAAACGGGTTGTAGCGCACCGTACCCTGGTTGCGCAGGAGCGAATTGTACTGATCGGGATCGCGCTGAAACTGTCCGTTGATGTAGGTCCAGCGTTTGCCGGTCTGGCGCGTGAGTTGCGACGACAAGTCGATTTGATTGATCCACCAGCGGAAGCGATTGCGCCCAAAGAGCGGGAGGGTATTGCCGCTCGACCACGTCATCTGATAGGTCACCCCCGCCTGCATGCTGGTGGTGGTGTCGCGAAACGCGGGGCTCGAGCCGTGTTGGTCGGTGTACGAGAACGTCGGACGCAACCGATCGAGCGTGTAGCGCATGAAAAAGTTCGTCGACGGATTGCGTCGTGACAGCGAGAAGTTGAAGCCGCGTGCCCAGCGCACCGTTTTCAAACTGTCGCTGAGAAAGGGGTCGGTGATCTCGGTGTCGCTGTTGGGGGGAAACTTGGGCAGCGACTTCGACTTCGAATAGTTGGCGGCGACCGGCAGCGTAAAGCCGAACAACGGGATGAAGTACTGGAGGTCGGTTTTCGCGTTCACGCCCAGGATGGTTTGGTCGGCGCCCGCGCCGCGGGTTTGCCGCAAGCCGCGGTAGTCCGCGCCGGTGCGCGCCCAGTTCCCGCCCACGCTGATGGCACCGCCCGCAATGGCCAAGTTCGCGCTCAGACGCTCGGCGTGATCAAAGTCGCGCATCACGTCGCCCACGAAGACGTCGTTGATCCAGACCTCACCGCTTTGCGGACCCCCACCGATGTTGCGGTTGCGAACGCCGGCGTACAAGAAGCGCACGCCGTTCAGATTGGGTGCACCGCGCATGCGAGTTGGGTAAAAACGGCCCGGCTCGGCCACGTCTTCGGCGAAGCCGGTGATGACGTCCGTGAAGGGCAAGAACTTGAGATTCGTCAAGTCCGACAGGTCGATCACCACGCGCGCCCAACCGGTTTCGTTGTAGTACTCGGCTGAAAACGGCACCGCGATTTCGTAATAGTTGGTTTCGTTGGTACCCATGCGGAAGTAGTACTCCACGTTGGGCCGCAGCTGGTCGGTGTGAACCCAGAAGTTGAGCTCGCGATACAGCGTCATGTTGAGTCCCGCGCCGACGAAGCGCTTCAAGATGCGCACCTGGGTCGTGTCCTGCAGATTGGTGTAGCGCAGCGCCAGCGACGATTCCTTGTCGGAAATCTCGTTCTGCTTGTTGGGTACCACCGGCGGGCGATACACGCCGGGGTCGGTCTTGGTGCTGATGACACCGATGGCAAACTCGGTGGCGAGCGAATCCGCCACCAGGTCGTCGTTCAGATTGCGCACGCCGTCGACTTCCCAGCGGTTGCCTTCGATGGAAAACTCGGCGATCTGCAGCCGCTGGCGCCCCACGCCGTCGCTGCGCACCACGTCTTCCAACTGGTCGAACCAGATGCGCACGTGGCGAATCTCGTCGAGGCGCGGCTGCACCGCACTGGTCGCGTGCACTCGGAAGTCGGTGAGCTTGACGCGATACAAGCGCCACGAATCGTTCACGTGGGCGGGCTTGGTGAATCCGTCGTAGCCGGGATACTGGCGGCGGATGTCGATCTCGGCGCTGTCGGCGAGGTCGATCTCGTAGCTGAAGTACGCGTTCACGCGCCCCAGCTGTCCGTTGCGATCGAGGTCCTCGGTGTCGTAGACCAAATTGGCTTCGGTGCCGTTGACGTGGGTGAAGCGCCCGTTGATGCGCGATAAGTCGATGTCGTCGCCGGACGGATCCTCCGGCGTCCCGCCGGGAAGCGTCGGCTCCGCGGCACCGAACGGATTCTCGCTCGAGTCGTTGAACAAGCCGTCCAACCCGCTGTCGTCGAGCCCCGCGGCAAAGCCGTCGCGGTTGCGGTCCTCGTCGTTGAATTCCGCCGGCGTGACCTCGGGCTCGAAATAGTTCTCGTCGATGATGCCGAGATCGATGTGCAGCTTGCCCCCGCGGGCGAATGGATCGGGCTTGAAGTCGTTGACCCAGATCTCGAGGAACTGGCCCTGCGAGATGTCGAGCCCTCCGCCCTGGAAGCCCAGCATGACGCCTGCGTAGGTGGTGTCGTTTCCCAGCGGCGCGGGGGCTTCCAGTTCCATGTCGAGCGACTGCAGCAACGTGTTTTCTTGCTCGTCGAGCGTGGGGTTCAAGTCGCGCCGGTGCAACCCGAACTCGGGCTCGATGTTGTACCAGAAAAACTTGGCACGGCTGGTGGCGGGCTTCTCGACGTTGTTGGTGTCGAGCGGAATGCTGGCGGGGTACCACGAGCGGCGCGCGAGCCCGATGCGGTCGGTGTCCTCCACGCCCTCGAAGTCGTCGATGTACGCCTCGTGCTTGGTGTTCGGATTGGGCATGCTGCCCGCGATTTCGCCGTCCAGGTTGAGCGTGCTGGGCTGGTCGGTGTCGACGTACGGCAGCCAGTTGGCGATGTCGGTCAGAATGCGCGACTGGTGCTGATAGCTGCCGGTAACACCGCCCACGAAGGCACGCGAGGGCTCTTCGCCCAAGCGCGCGCGGTCCTGCGTCGTGGCGCGCGACTCGTACAGAAACGTGGTACCGAAGCGCGTGTTCTCGCCGAAATTCGACGCCGAGCTGAAGCCCGCCAAGGTACTCGACCCCACGCCGCCGAGCGGCTTGAATTGGTAGTCGATGTTGATCTTCGAGTCCGGGTTCAGCTTCGCCAGCCCCGCGTCCTTGAGTGTTACCTCGCCGGTGATGTAGTCGATCTCGTAGTCGGTGCCGCGTATCAGCGCTTGCCCGTCGACGGTGATACGCTCGCTCTCCTCCACGATGTTGAGCGCGTTGATGCGGAACGTCTTCGAGGTGCTGACCGCTTCCACGCGAATGGTGTACTGGTGCACCTGCTCTTCTTCCAAGGTGTTCAACTTCTCGGCATAGATCCGCGCCGACTTGTCGTACTGCGGCCGATACTGCGGATCGTCGAACGAGAACTCATCCGTCTCAGCCAGATAGCTCTCCACTTCTTCCGGCGTGGGGTGGAACGGCGTAATCGATTCGAAGATCAGGAGGCCCGAGTCCAGATTCACGCGCCCCAGCGTCAGATCGATGGCGTTGTCCGGAGGACCGGTGCCGGAGCGGTCGGTACGATCGAGCCCGAAGATGCGCAGGTATTTCACGTTGCTGCTATCCGGATACTCGGGATTCAAGCGCGAGTTGAGATTGTCGACGATCTCGACCTTGAGCGAGCTGCCGTCGATGTCGGTCAGACCCATGTTGTAGATGTTGCGAATCTCGAGATCCCACGTGGAGGCAAAGATCCCGTTGGGGTCGGGGTCGGGGGCTTTCATCATTTTGAGGAGCAAGAGATCGTCGGCCCCATTGGGAACGACCGGCTGTCCGTTGACGAGTACCCCCAACGATGCGTACGTGCCACCCACCAGCTGTCCGCTCTCGGTCGTGTACATGACCCCAAGCGATTTCAGCGCGTTGGTGGGTATCGCCTCGGACAGCTCGATCCCGAGCACGTCCTCGGTGTTGGCGTCGATGATGAAGTTGTAGTCGACGCCGAACTCGAGCAGCTCGAAATTGTCCTTGATGAAGTTCTGGGGCTGGCCGCCCGCGTTCAGGATGTCGACCACCTGGCGAATCGCGGCACCGGTGCCGGTGTTGTCGGGAAGCGCCCAACCGTTGCGCCGCGGCGTGTCAGGCGGATCCGACTGGGTGAGCTGGCGCCAGACTTGGATGGGCTTGCTTTCGTCCGGCAAGAGCGTCGGATCGCCGCGATGAGCGGCATCGTTGAAGTAGAAGTACTTGTTGTGGATGTAGTCGACGTCGCGAATCTCGCGCACTTCGGTCTGCCCCAGGGCGCCCGCCGTCGGCGAGAACTGCGCGGAGGAGACTTCGCCTTCCTGCTTGCTGGCGATGACGGTGATGTCGGTGGACCCCATCTTGGCCAGCATCTTGGCGCCGAACAGTCCCTGCGCATTGGTGGAGACACTGACCAGCTGCGAACCCGGCAGCGACAGGCTGGTGTTGCCGAGCTCGATGAGCTGGATGACTTCGTCTTCGTAGCCGGTGTAGGCCAGGCGGACGCGGTTGGCATCCTCGGTCACCGCTTCGCTCGAGTGGTCGACTTGAATCGAAACCTTGTCGCCGATAGTACCCGTCAGGCTGACGTCGAGCTTTTGCTGCATATCGAGCGACGGAAACAGCGACTGGCTCTGCCGTCCTTCCGCCCCGATGAAGGGGTCGACCACGCTGGTCTCGCCGGCGATGGTGATCTCTTCGCGTCCGCGCAGCGTGATGCTGGTTTTTTCGCCCGGCCCGAAAATGGATTCGAGCTGTTTCGGCATAGGCAACGGAATCTCGAACTTGATGCCGCCGGTGGCCGTTTCCGTGCCCGTTTCCGACAGGGCGGATACTCGCGTGCGCACGCTTTCGCGCCAGAGTTGCCGGCGCCCGGCCATACCCAACTCGTCGGCCGCCTCGTCGACCGGCCGGATGTCGAACTCGAGCCCCGGAATGGTGTAGTCGCGGGGCTCGACGAGCACGAGCTCTCCCGATTGCCGCTCGAGCGGCTCGAAGAACGCGGTGTTGGGCACGGTGACGACGGTGCGATACCCGGGGATCGCGAGGTAATCGACCACTTTGTGGGTGGTATCGGCGTCGGTCGTCAGAAAATGCGGGACCCGGTAGCGGAGATTGCCGAAGGGTACGCTCTTGTAGTCGTAAACGATCAGCGAGTCGGTAACCGCTTCGGTCACGCGATCGCGATAGCGGGTGTCGTACAGCTTGCCGACTTCCCGCAGGTCGATCGAGAAACGGGACGGCTGAGCGTGAGCGGTGTTAACAGATGCGAACAGAGTGGCGAGCGCGAACGCGAGCGCCGAGACGGTTGTCCAGGGCCTAGAAGTCGCACGGATATTTCTGGACAACAGTGAGATACAAAGGCGCGGCACGTTGGTACCAATCGTCTAAAAGTTTCCGGATCACCTTCTCGTGGGTGTCGTTCATCGAGTTGCTCGTTCCGGCGTTCGTCTCGAATCGAGGACGAAATGAGCCGGAATTGTCGCCAATCAGCGACAGGCCGGGATAAACGGCTAAACGCCCCCACCCACCCTGTCCGTCGCGATCGCGCAGTGTTCAAGAGACGCGCGATGCCAGGGGGCGTCGTCGATAAAACGTCTTGTCGGCAAACCCGTTATCAGTGATGATGCAAAGGTTCTTGGACCCAATCCCTCCCGGTGAGACCGTAGCCCGATGATCTTCGAGCGCTACATCCTCAGGAACTACATCGGCCCCTTCGTCTTCTCGATGGCGGTAATAACCTTCGTGTTCATAATGGATTTCATTCTCCGCTACATCGATCTGTTCTTGGGCAAAGGGGTCAAGTTTCACATCGTGTTGCAGGCCTTTGCGCTCTCGTTGGGGCACATGTTCGCATTAATCATACCAATGGCCGTATTGCCTGCTACGCTCATGACTTACGGCAATTTGACGAGCGAAAACGAGATCACCGCGATGAGGGCGTGCGGGTACAGCACGTACCGCATGATCGTCCCCGGAGTGGTGGCGGGAACGCTCATGGCGCTGGGGCTGGTGTTCTACAACAACCACGTCCTGCCCGAGTCGAACCACCGCCTCATGAACCTCCTGATCGACATTCAGCGCAAGCAGCCCACCATGGAGCTCAACCCCAACCGCTTCATCGACGACGTGCAGGGCTACACCCTCTATTTCCAGGAGAAGAACGACCGCACCGGCGAGATCGCCGACGTGCAGATTTTCAAGCGCGCGGAAAACGGCGGCCTGCCGACCACCATCGTGGCCGAGACGGGACGCCTCAAGATGCTCGAAGACCAGAACGTGTTGCAGGTCGACTTGAACAACGGCGAGATCCACGAGCTTCCCGTCGCGGAGGATCGCGGCACGTACCGCAAGACCACCTTCAAGGAGTACACGCTCAACATCAAGGACGTCGACCGCACGCTGCAACGCAGTGAGCGCGAGTACCGCGGCGACCGCGAGATGAGCGTGCGCATGATGCAAGACAAGATTCAGGAGATCCGCACCGACCTGGCGCTCTCGCGCCAGGAGGTCATCCGCCTGGCCAAGGATGCGGTGGACGAGACGTTTTCCCTTTTGCACCGCGACTCGCGCCACAAAAAATGGTCGTCGTCGCAGCCCGACACCAGCTCGGCGGCGGCGTTCAACCAGCGCCAGCCGCAGACGCGCATCATCGCGCGCCCCGGCCAGGGAACGCGCGCGGGCGTACCGCTCGCGACGCGCGGCGAGTTCCTCGCGCGCCAGCGCATCGAGACCGAGATCGGCAAGCGCGAGTCCTTCGAAAAACAGATCCGCCGCTATCAAGTCGAGATCCAGAAGAAGTACTCGATTCCCTTCGCCTGCATCATCTTCGTCTTGGTGGGAGCGCCGCTGGCGATTCGCATGGGACGGTCGGGCATGAATATGACCATCGGCTTGAGCATCCTCTTCTTCCTGGTCTATTACGTGGGCCTCATCGGCGGGGAAAAGCTGGCCGACCGCGGCTTCGTCAACCCATTCTTGGCCATGTGGGCGCCCAATCTCATCTTCGGCGGCCTTTCCATCTATCTATTGCGCAAGGCCGCACGCGAGCAGGCGGTTGCGGACTGGACCTGGCTGTCCGTGCTAAGATCGCTCTTCCGCCGCCATGCGACCGCGAATTCACGATAAATATCTTCTCAAGCGCTTCCTGAAGATATTTTCGTACTCGGTGTTGGCGTTCGTGGTGATCTACGTCACCGTGAACGTGTTCGAAGAGATCGACAACTTCATCGACCACGACGCCAAGCTCCTCGACATCGCGCGCTACTACCTGTACTCGGTCCCGTTCGTGCTCACCTACGTGGTCCCCGTCTCCCTTTTGCTGGGGACGGTGTTCGCCATGGGAATTCTGGCGCGCCGCAACGAGCTCACGGCGCTGCTGGCGTCCGGGGTGTCGCTGGCGCGCGTCTCCGCCCCCATCTTCGTCTTCGCGTTGCTCACCAGCTTGGTTTCGGTGTTTTTCAACGACGCCGTGGTGTCGCGCGCCAACCGCATCAAAAGCGAAATCATGCGCCACGACATCGAAGGACGGCCGCGCGAGAACCCCGACTCCAAGACCAACTTCCGCTATCTGGGCGCCGACGGTTTCGTCTACCTCGCCCAGACCTACAGCCACGAGAACAAATCGATGTACGACGTGGTGGTGCAGAAGTTCGACGGCAACACCCTCGAGCGCCGCATCGACGCCAAGAACGCGAGATGGATCGGGGCGCGCTGGGTGTTTTCGAACGGCTACGTGCGCGAGTTTGGCGGCGGCGAGCACGTGACCGCGTTCGATACCCTCACCGTGCCGCAAATGAAGGAGACGCCGGACGACTTCGCGGAAGAAGAGATCGACGAGGAGAACATGACCTTCTCGGAGCTGCGCCGCTATATCGAGCGCGTGGAACGCAGCGGCGGAAAGGCCCAGAAGTACCTGGTCGATCTCTACTTCAAGCTGAGCTTCCCCCTTGCGGGCTCGATCTTCGTGCTGATCGGGGTGGCGCTTTCGTCGGGCAAGCGCAAGCCGTCGGTGGCCACCGGCTTCGGGCTCACGCTGGTGGTTTCGTTCGTCTACTACGCCGTGCTGCGGGTGGGACAGACGTTAGGGCACAACGGTGTCGTGGCACCCGCGCTTGCCGCCCAACTGGGGAACATTATCTTTCTCTCCATCGGTATCGCTATGCTGAGGAGAGCCAATCGATGAAAAAACTCGTGCTGCGTGCGCTCGCGGCCGCTTTGATCTTGGCCGCCGCTGGCGCCGGCCAAGCCGCCTGGGCGCGCGTGCCGGAATACACCATCGCCGCCGCCGACTTGAAAGCGCTGGGCCCGGGCATGCAGCGCGAAGTGGCGTCGCTCCAGTACTTGATGAACGGCTACCAGCTGCAGCAGTTCTTCGCACTCCCGTCGGACACCTTGCGGCGCGACTGGATCACGCGTTTCTGGGCCAAGCACGACCCCACACCGGCCACCCCCAAGAACGAAATGAAAACGGAGCACTATCTGCGCGCCGACATCGCGCAGTCCGAGTTCCAAATCGCTGAATTTCCCGGCTGGGACAAGCGCGGCGAGGTGCTCATCCGCTACGGCTTCCCGGACTATCGCGGCACCATGCCACCCGAAGTGACCGCGCGCAAGGTACACGCTCCGGGTGAGCTGTGGTTCTACAAGCGCCACCAGATGATCGTGCAATTCCGCGACGAGAGCATGCTGGGGAATTTCAAGTACGCCATCACTCCGCTGGGCGACGCCGAGGGCGTTTCGCCCGAGCTGATGGAGTTTCTCACCTACGATTCGGAGCAAACCATCCAAGAGCAGATCCCCGCGCAGTATTTGGAATTCTACGAAGCGCCCGAACTCAACGATCCCGGCAAGCGCTGGACCAAGATGGACGAGGTATTCAAGGGGCTGCCGCAGAACACGCCGCTGCGACCGCGCGTGCACGGAACGCGCGAGGAAATCGACGATAACGCCAGCCCCGACTACGCGCGCAACCTGCCCGCGAATCCTTCGGACGTTTTCTACGCCGACGAAGCGCGCGAGTACGCGTCCAACTTCGAAGGCGTGCTGGAAGACACCCCCTCGTCGTACCCGTTCAACTTCGCCAAGACGTCGTTCACGTTCTACTTCGGTGTCGACCAATTCCGCGGCGGCGACGGCGTCAATCGCATCGAGGTAAACCTCGAGTTTCCGGTGCAGCCGGTGGAAGGAAAGTCGCTTCCCGCGCGCAACTACCAAGCCGAAGCGGTGGTGATGGACGAGAATTACCAAGTGATCGAACGGAAGAAGCGCGACATCGCCTTGCCATCGACCATGGCGCGCCCCGAGGGCGGCCGCCTGATGCCGGCGCAGATCGTGTTCTCACTGCCGCGCGGCTACTATCGCGTGGCGGTGAACATGTCCGATCTCGACGTCAAACACTCGTCGGCGTACCGCACCAACGTCTCGTCGCGCAACTTCGACGAGGAACTCGCCCTGAGCGACATCCTGTTTGCGCAAAAGATCGCGCCCACTGCGGAGCTTTCGCCGTTCTCACGCGGAGCCTTGGAAGTGGTGCCGCACCCCATCCGGCGCTACGCCGTGGGCACGCCGGTACCGGTATACTTCGAAATCTACGGATTGGACTTGGAGGAGCGCGGGCAGTCCGACTACGAAGTGGAATATCGCGTCGTCCCCAGCTCGGACGACAAGAAGAGCATTTTCGACCGCTTCGACGGTGGCGAAACCCTGTTCGCGTCGCGCTTCGAGGGTTCCGGGTTCAACGCCAACGAACCCCTCCACCTCACCATCAAGAGCGAGAACTTGAAGCCGGGCCTGTACGATTTCATCGTGCGGGTGAAAGACGAGCTGTCGCAGTCGGAAACCTATCGCCAGGCGTCCTTCCGCATCGTCGAGAAAAGCGGCGACTAGCTACGACGGATCGTTCTCGATGGTCGATAGCAAGACCGGTGCGGTGGGATCGGTCACGTCGAAAATACGCACGTCGTCCTCACCCAATACGTACAGCACATTGCTCGCCCACAAGAAGTCGCGCGTGGGCCAACCCGCCCACGATCCCACCGCCGCGGGTGTTTTCGGATCCGCGACGCTGAACAACGCGTAGCCGTTGGCACCGGTGCTGACGTAGAGGTAGGGCTCGCTCACCGCGAGTCCGAACGGCGTGTCCAGGCTCTTTTCCCCGACGACCGCCGGCTTGGTCGGATCGCTGATGTCGATGCTCAAGAGCGCGTCACGCGTGTCACCACAACCGTTCCCGCCGCGCAGCGTCACGAAAGCCGTCTGCCCCGACACCACCACCGGATCGCACGCGCGGAAGTGCTGCACTTCGCCGATGAGCGCGGGCTTGGCCGGGTTGGAGCGGCTGCACACATACATCCCTCGGGTCCCCCCGACGAAGAGATACTCGGGCGTGGGATACAACGTCTCGATGGTCCAGCCGAGCGACACCTTGCCGATCTCCTTGGGTTTGGCCGGATCGCCGATGTCGTACGTGATCAGTTTGCTCCTGTCGACACGGTAGAGATAGTCGTCGATCACCGCAAACGTCGCGTACGAGCTCGAACCCGGCGGAGACGTCGGCGCGGTATCCGCAAAGCTTCCCGTGCGGCACGCGCACGCAAACGAAGTTCCTTGGTCCACGACGTCGTTCCCCCA
>JAICFA010000091.1 GCA_025923935.1 Candidatus Krumholzibacteriia bacterium | reverse complement strand
TGCGCCATCTGCGCGCCTACTTCCCAACCGACGATTTCATTATGGTTGAGCTCGGGGAAAAACGCGAAGTGCGCCAGCGTTTTCGAATTCTCGTTGAACTGACACGCCCAACGGCGCGCGACACCTTCCAACAGAGCCGGCGCCGCGTATACGAATGGCGTCTTGCCGTGGAGCTCGCGCGCCAGCGCGGCGGCACGATTGGCTTCGCGCGAAGGCGCGTATTCGGCGCAGACGTCGCGCGCGGTGGCGAGGGCTTCGCGATATTCGGCGTCGTCGAACGACGCCGCTCCGGCGGCGCGCAGCACGTGCAGCATCGGTAACAGTGAAAGGCCGATGGCGGCGCGGGGCGGCATGCCGCCGGGAATCAAGCAGCACGGGATGCGGTCGCGCTGGCAGCGCGCCGCGAGCTCGCCGCCGCTGGTGATGGCGATTATCGCGGCGGCGTTGCCTTTGGCCCCGTCGTAGGCCGAAAGAGTTTCGGCCGTGTTTCCGGAATAGCTCGAGGCAATGAAGAGTGCACCGCGGGCGACGCTCCTGGGGAGCGAGTAGTCACGGCAACTTACGATGGGCGACGCAGCCGCGTCGCCTAGAAAGGACTTCGCCAAGTCGCCGCCGATGGCGGACCCGCCCATGCCGGCCACCACCACGCGCTCGAACTTGGAGCGCGAGGGGGTCAGCGAGCGCGCGAACTCCTCACCGATGCTCCACGCCGCCTCCATCTGATCGGGGAACGCGATGATGCGCCCCAGCATGTCGGCGGCGTCGTAGCGGTTGCGCAGCTCCTGCAAGTTCATGCGCCCGCCCTGCCGTTGTTGGCGGCGTGCGATTTCAAGAGCGCCTCGATCTCGGTTTCAATTTCTTGAGTGGTACGAAAGCGCGACACGCGGCGCAAGAGGGCGCGGCACTCGTCGTACGTCACCGAGCGAATGATGCGCTTCACTTCGGGAATGACGTTGGGGCTGACGCTGAACTCGTCGATACCGAGGCCGACCAGAATGGGCACCGAGAGGCGGTCGCCCGCCATCTCGCCGCACACGCTGACCGGAATCTTGCGCTTGCGTGCCGCTTCCACCGTAAGTCTTAGCAGGCGAAGGATGCTGGGCTGCAAATGCTGGTACAGGTGCGCGATCTTGCTGTTCCCGCGGTCGACGGCCATCGTGTACTGAATGAGATCGTTGGTACCGATGGAGAAAAACTCCACCTCGCGCGCGAATTGATCGGCCATCGCAACCGCGGACGGCGTTTCCACCATGATGCCGAGCGGCACGTGGTCGCCGATCTTGTAGCGCTCCTTGGCCAGGTCCTCGCGCACTTCGGCGCAAATCTGCTTCGCCTGTTCGATCTCCTCGATCTGCGAGATCATCGGAAACATGATCTTCACGCTTCCGTGCGCGCTGGCGCGATAGATCGCGCGCAGCTGAGTCTTGAAGATGTCCTTGCGGGTAAGGCAAAAGCGAATGCCGCGCCAGCCCATGAAGGGGTTGAGCTCGGGCGAGCGGTGCAGATAGCCCGCGATCTTGTCGCCGCCGATGTCGAGGGTGCGAATGACGACGGGACGCCCCCCCATTCCTTCCACCACTTGCCGGTAGACCTTGTACTGGTCTTCTTCCGAGGGAAGATAATCCTGCGAGATGAAGAAGTACTCGGTGCGAAACAGCCCCACGCCCTGGCCGCCGTGGTCGAGCACGGACTCCACCTCGTCGGCCGCATCTACGTTGGCGGACAGCGTGAACGAACGGCCGTCGAGCGTCTGTGCCGGATAGCCGGTGAGCGTGAGCAGCTGCTCCTCCAACTCGGCGAAGCGCTGCATCTCGTTTTCGTACTGCTGGATGGTCTCCGGCGTGGGGTTGATGATGACGCTGCCCGCGTTGCCGTCAACGATGATGGTGTCCCCGGTCTCCACGCGATTCACCAAGTTCTCGAGCCCGACCACCGCCGGCAGGCCCTGCGAGCGCGCAATGATGGAGGTGTGCGACATGCGCCCGCCGAGATCGGTCACGTAGGCGAGCACCATGCGGCGGTCGAGCTGGGCGGTGTCGCTGGGGCCCAAATCGTGCGCCACCAAGACGCTGGGCTCGCTGGGCCGGTTGACGGTGCGTGTGTCCTTCCCGATGAGCATACGCAGCACGCGCTTCTTCACGTCCTGCACGTCGATGGTGCGCTCTTTCAGGTACTCGTCCTCGATGCCGGCGATGGAGGCGATCACATTGTTGATCACGCGCTCGAACGCGGCGGCGGCGTTTTGGCGCTCGTTCTGGATGGCCGCGGTGGTCTCGTCCACCAGCATGCGATCTTCCAATATCAAGAGATGCGCGTCGAAGATGCGCGCGTGGTCTTCGCCCATGCGCTTGGCGATGTCGCTCTTGATGGCGCGCAGCTCGCGCGCGGTGTCGGCCAGTGCTTTCTGGAAGCGCTCCACTTCGGCCCCGACTTGCGAGGCGTCGATGAGCTTGCGCGGGACGTGCACGCGATCGTCGTCGCGCACGAAGGCGGGGCCGATGACGATCCCCGGCGAGGCAGAAACACCGCGGCGCTCGATTTCAGCCTTGGTCTCCAGCTTGCTCGCGGGCGCGGCCGCACGCGCTACCGGTTCGGCGGCGTGCGCACGGTTGGTCTTGTCGAGCTTGTTGCGTGCCATGTGGTTCAGCCGAATTGAAAAGCGAGAAAATCGCGTGGCACCCGCACGGTCCTCAACCGGTCGAGGCTGCACCGCGGCGTCGCTGGAAACTCGTTTAGTCCTCGTAGAACTTGGCGTCGAAGAGGGCCTCGAGGGCTTTCCGCGCTGCGGCTTCGTCGGGCCCTTCGATCTCGATACGAACGTTGGCGCCGCGCGCCGCGGCCAAACTGGCGAGACCCAGGATGCTCTTTCCGTTGGCGAAGCGTTCGCCGTGGTAGACGCGAATGTCGCTCGAAAACTGGGCCGCGATCTTGACGAACTCCCCGGCCGCACGCAGGTGCAGACCGATCTTGTTGCCGACTTGTTTCGTGAATTCGACCATGTGGGATCTATTTCACCAGCATCGCTACGAGGACGACCAGCGGAAACAACACGATCGCGATTCGTGCGACGTTCAGGCCGCGCTTGATCGCAATCCCGGCTGCCAACGTCGCCGCCGCGAGAAGCGCCACATCCGCCCAACTGGCGGCGAAGGTGCGACGAGCCATCACCGCCACCATCGCTCCGCCGGCGAAGGCGGCCAGGATGCGCGCCAGCATGACGACGCGCTGGACGCGCGGAC
Source organism: Candidatus Krumholzibacteriia bacterium (assembly GCA_025923935.1). Taxonomy (GTDB): domain Bacteria; phylum Krumholzibacteriota; class Krumholzibacteriia; order WVZY01; family JAKEHA01; genus JAKEHA01. Next base: position 7,273 of record JAICFA010000091.1, on the reverse strand, counting down.
CGGTGAAGGCATCCACGATGCCCCAACCGCGTGCGTAGCCGAACCGGAGTCCCCATGCTCGACCGGCCAGCAGCGCCGCGTTGTAGAGGACCACGATCGCTACTAACCCCGTAGAAAAACTGTATATAGCAGACACCACCGCCAAAGTCAACGCGAGCGGCTTCAAGCCCCCGACCATGAGCACGTCGCCGGTCGCAGCCAACGCACTGCAGGCCGCCTGTTTGAAGCGCGCGATCGGAACCGGAGCGGTCGCCAGCCCGTCTTCCTCGATGCGCAACACGCTCCCCACGACGATCGGCACCGCATTGGGGTTGGTGTTGAAGTGATCGTTGTGCCGCGACAGTAGTGCGAGCGGCTCTCGCGAGAGCTTGGCTGCGGCCGCATCGAGCGCGTGCAACACCCCGATGTTTTGCATGCCGCGGCGATTCAGCGTCGCTTGCACGAACAAGAGCCGGGCCAGCACGCGGCGCAGGTCGGACGGAGCCAGTCGGGCACTCACCGCAACCACCCGACTAGGAGCACCGCTGCGGCACCCGCGGCGAGAAAACGCACTAGCACCCGCGTGCCGAAGGCCCGCACCACCGCGGCCACACCGATGGCGGAAACAGCGACGAGCCACCAGGCTGCTCCCGCCCCGCCGCCCACACCCAGGCGCGCTTCGAACAACCGCACCATGCGCTCGCCCAGCGGGATCATCAGCAGCACGAGCACGAAGTCGACGATGCCGACCAACAGCGCGGCGCCGATCACCGTCATCGACAACTTGCGGGACGCGTCGTGGGTGTTCGAGGGAAGCGTGAACGTGCCCAGCCATCGCTCGCGCAGGGTTCCGGTCGCCCGCAACGCCACGGCGCCAAGTTCGGCGGCGACGAGCCCCGCGAGAACTCCAGCGGCGACCACCACCGTCGTGCGCGCATCGGAATCGTGAGCCAGCACGAGCGCGGTGCTGGCCGCACCCACGATTCCACCCAGGAGCGTGTGCGGGCGTCGCGTCCCGCGGGCGGCACCAATCGACAGCCACGCGAGCTGGAGTACCACGCCGACTTGCAGCGCGGGTGCCATGGCACCGGCCACCCATCCGACGATCAGCGACGAGAAAACGGGTTCGCCGAGCAAGCTCTGCCAGCCCGCGCGATCATCAATGGCGAGTATCCCGGCGATGACGGCGATGAGAAGAAGGTCTGGCATGGATGTTGGCGTCTCACACCACCAAGGAGTTGATGATGCGCGCCGGGTTGGACGGAACGTCTTGCGCCGACAACGTCACACCCAACTTCACCAACTCGCGCAAGTACGCGCGATCCTCCGGTGTGACGAACACGAACGGCAAGAGCTCGATGGCACCTTCGCGATAGTGCAGGCCGCCGACGTTGATCTCCTTGAGCGCAACACCCGCATTGACGAGCTTCCACGCATCCTCGGCGGATTCCAACAAGATCAAGATCTGCTCGCTCGCCAACGGCTCTGCGCCGATGCTGCGCGCGGCGTCTTCGATGGTCATGAACGACGTGGGAATCTCGGGCGGCACGCAAGACGCGTAGAACTTGCGTTCCCAGTCGCTGGCGGCCACTCGGTCACACGCCACCAGGATGCGGCTCGGCTTCACCACCGGTGCCCATCCCAGCACCACTTGGCCGTGAATCAGACGGTCGTCGATGCGCGCGAGCTTGACCGGCATGGCGAAAAACTAGATTTGATCGGTGTCGACGGCGTGGATGCTGTCGCGTCCGCGCGCGGCCAGCTCGGCGGGAAGGCGCTCGAAGCTCACGTCGGCGCGTTTGTTCAAGAACGCGAGCAGCATGGGAAGGTTTACACCCGACACGATGCGGACGTTGCGGCGCCGGCGCTCGACGGAGAGGGTGGCGTGGCCACAGCTGCCCCCCAGGAAGTCGACCATAATAATGAAGGCGTCGTCGTGGCCGGCGTGCTCGATGATGGTGTCGATCTCGGAGGCCAACGTCTGCGGAGTGTGCTCGTCGTTGGAGACGGCGTACACGCCTTTGACGTTGCCGTAAATCTTTTGCGCCGTGGCGATGAACTCTTGGGCTAGCTTGCCGTGGGTGACGACGATCGCTGATATCATCTTGGTCGATATGCCGATGAACGTCATTCCGTGTCGTAACGGAGGTATTGTTTGGTCTTGCGGTCGCTCTGCATCACGTCGATCAGAAGCGAGTTGAATTTCTCCGCCGCGTTGACCCCATAGACCTTGAGCATGTGATTCATCGCGATTACTTCGGAGATTACCGTGATGTTCTTCCCCGGGAAAAGCGGAATTACGACCTGGGGAATCTGAACCCCCAGGATTTGCGTGGTGCGGTCGTCCAGGCCGGAGCGGTTCCAATCCTTCTTGGTATCCCAGTCCTCCAACAGCACCTCGACCTCAACGCGCTTCTGCACGCGCACGGCGCGAATGCCAAAGAGGTCCTGGACGTTGATAACACCGATACCGCGGATCTCCATGAAGTGGCGCAGGTGGTGGTTGCCCTTGCCGATCAGGACGTCGTCGGAGACCTTGGTGACGTGCACGGTGTCGTCGGCGACCAGGCGGTGGCCGCGTTCCACCAAATCCAGCGCGATCTCGCTCTTGCCGATACCGCTGCGGCCGGTGAAGAGAAGGCCCACGCCGTACACGTCCACCAGGGTGGCGTGGACTTCGGTGGTAGGCGCAAAGCGGTCGTCCAGGTACTTGGTTAGCTCGTGGATGAACGGGGTCGTTAGCATGGAGGTGCGCAAAACCGGCACGCCGTGCTGGGTGGCCGACTGGAGCAGCTCCTTGGGGATGTCGAGTGCGCGCGTGACGATCACACAGGTCACCGGCACCGACATCAGGCGCGCCACCGCTTCGCGCCGGACGTCCTCGGGGCGAGTGTTCAGGTAGAGGATCTCGGTTTCGCCCAGCACCTGAATGCGCTCGCTCAAATAGTTCTGCATGAACCCAGCCAGGGCCAGGCCGGGCCGATGGATGTCGGGGAGGGTGATGGGCAAAGGACCTTGCTCGATGCCGTTGACGAGCTCGAGCTGGAGTGCTTCGCGCGTGTCTTCCAACAGAGACCCGACCGTCAGCGTCTTTTTCTGGGGCTTGGCCACGTCGTCGGCGTCTCCTTCGAGGGTTATTCCTCTTCGACGACGTTGCCGGAAACCTCGCCCAGGCCCGTCGCCTTCTTCCGGCGTTTGAGTTTGCCGCTATAGCGTTTGAGCTGTTCCTCGAGTTTCTCCACCGCGCGGTCGACGGACAGGTACATGTCCTCCGATTCCTGCAGCGTCACGAAGTCCTTCCCGTTCACGTGCAGCGTGATCTCCACGCGCTGGCGGTACTTCTCGAGCGAAAAGATGACGTGGGCATTGACGATGTGGTCGAAGTACTTCTTCAGGCTCTGCACCTTGGTCTCGGCGTAATCCTTGAGAGAAGGTGCCAAGTCGTAGTGCCGTGCGGTCGTAGTAATGTTCATGACGACCCCTTTCCAATGGCTTCAATCTGCGGGAGGAACACGGCGACCGGACGCCGGCTGTTGGAGGGTGTACACGCGATGGCTCGTCTCATTGACGGTAGGACGTGAATCATCTCGTGCTTCGAATATACGCCCGGCGCCTGACAGCGGCAAGCCGCTCCTTAACGCCTCCCAGTCCCATAAAACCTAGTACTGTTTGCGCATCCGCGCGGGCAGGATGTTGAGCTGCTCGCGGTACTTGGCCACCGTGCGGCGCGCGATGTTCAATCCGTCCTTCTTTAGCATGTCCGCGATCTTCTGGTCCGAAAGCGGCGTGCGGTCGGTCTCGGCCTCGATGATGCGGCGGATCTTGTCCTTGGCACTCTTGGCCGACACTTCGCCGCCGTCCTGCGTGCCCAAGCTGGACGAGAAGAAAAACTTGAGCTCGAACACACCGCGTGGCGTCTGTACATACTTATTGGTGGTCACACGGCTCACGGTGGACTCGTGCATGTTGATCTCGCTCGCCACCTGCTGCAGAGTGAGCGGCTTCAAGAACGCGGTCCCCTTGTCGAAGAAGTCGCGTTGCATGCGCACGATGCACTCCATCACCTTGACCATGGTGCGGCGGCGCTGCTCGATGGTCTGGATGAGCCACTTGGCGGACTTCAGGCGCGCGTTGATGAACTCGCGGGCCTCGCTGTCGCCGTCGCGCACTTCGCGCATCAGCTCGTCGTGATAGTGCTGGCTCACGCGCAAGCGCGGAATGTTGCGGTCGTTCAAATACACCACGTACTTGCCGTCGACGGTTTCCACGATCAAGTCGGGGATAACGTACTTGGGATCCTCGGCCACCACTTCCAAGCCGGGCTTGGGGTCGAGCGTGCTGATGAGCTTGCACTGATCCTGCACGTCCTGCGTCGAGATGCGCAGCTTGCGCGCGATGTCGACGTACTTCTTCTGCTTGAACTCGTCGAAGTGGTCGCGAATGATGGCGGCCGCGATAGAGTCGTCTTGGCCGCGATACTTCAATTGCAGCAGGAGGCACTCCTGCAGATTGCGGGCACCCACGCCGGGCGGGTCGAACCCCTGGATGAGCTCGAGCACGTGGTCGACGTCTTCCACGCTCACGCCGAACGTGTTCGCCACTTCTTCCAAATCGCAGGTGAGATAGCCGCTCTCGTCCAGCGAGCCGATGAGGTAATCGCCGATGGTGAGCATCTTGGGATCGTCGGTGGCGATGCGCAGTTGCCCCATCAACTGGTCGGTGAAGCTGCGCTTGGCCACCGGGACCTTTTCGAAGAACTCTTCCTTGTGCTCTTCTTCCGCGCCCGAGCTGCCGATGTCGAAGCCGTCGTTGAAGTACTCGTCCCAGTCGACGCGCTCGTCGCCCGCTTCGCCGCCTTCGCTCGTGGCTTGGACGGGCTCTTCGGCCGACTCTTCCCCGGCCGCGGGAGTTTCTTGCGCCGCCGGTGCGTCGCCGTCGGCCGAGGCGTCCGCTTGCTCCTCGCTCTCCTCGACGATCTCCTCGTACTCTTCCACTTCCTCCAGCAGCGGATTCTCCATGATCTCTTGTTTCAGCATCTGCTGGAGCTCGATGGCCGGCATTTGCAAAAGCTTCAGCGCCTGCTGAAGCTTCGGCGTCATGACCAGTTGCTGCTTTTGTCGTAGGTGCAGCCCGATTTTCATGTCCATAAGACCGTCGACCTCTGTGTCCTAGAGCGTGAACGAGCTACCGAGATAAATCTCGCGCACTTCGGTGTCGGCGGCGAGCTCCGCCGCCGTCCCCGCGCGCTTGATGCTGCCTTCGTACATCACATAGGCGCGATCGGTGATGCTCAGCGTGTCGCGCACGTTGTGATCGGTGATCAGCACACCCAGACCTTGCGCCTTTAGCTTGCGGACGATGCCTTGCAAATCCTGCACCGCAATCGGATCGATGCCGGCGAACGGCTCGTCGAGCAGCATGAACTTCGGCTTGGCCACCAGCGCGCGTGTGATCTCGACGCGGCGGCGCTCGCCGCCGGAGAGCTGGTAGCCCATGCTCTTGCGAATATGGCCGATGTCGAGCTGTGTCAGCATCGACTCGAGCACCGCTTTGCGCTCCGAGCGCGCGTACGGCATGGTTTCGATGACCGCCATCAAGTTGTCCTCTACCGACAGACCGCGAAAGATGGACGGCTCCTGCGGCAGGTATCCGATGCCCAGGCGCGCGCGCTTGTACATCGGCATCTGCGTAATGTCGGTGCCGTCGAGGAGAATCGAACCCTGGTTGGGGCGGATCATCCCGACGATCATGTAGAACGTCGTGGTCTTGCCCGCTCCGTTGGGCCCCAAGAGGCCCACGATCTCGCCGCCGTTGACCTCGATGCTGACCCCGTTGACGACGCGGCGCCGCCCGTACGTCTTCTCCACCGACTGGGTGGCCAGCCGGGCGCGCGTGCCCGTCATGGGCTCGATCGTCAGCGGCTCAGGGTGTGAGATCATTCAGCTTTCCGTCTTCTTCGATGATGCGCGCTCGCACGTCTTTCTTGATGTCGACCGACTCCAGCGTGTGATCGGCTTCGAGTCCGATGCCCGTCAGCACGTCTTTGCCGCGCGTGAGCTTCACGAAGCTGTCGCTCACGATCTTGTCTTCCTTGTTCAAATAGCGCAGCGTGTCGGTCTCCAGCACTTCGCCCTTGTACGTCACCGCCACGACGTCGCCGTAGGCCAGCATGTCGTGCGTGGCCATCGAGTATTCGCCGTTCTTGGCCGTCAACGTCGTCTGCAAATTCCCCATGTCGTCGTAGAACTCGATCTTCGGGTTCTCCATCGCGAAAATATTGCGCGCGTTGTACCGGTTAGCGCGCGGCGCTTTGACCGTCCACCGCACCAGTCCGCTGTCCGACTCCTGGGTGCGAAAGTCGCTCACCGTCTCGTCCGGCAGATCGCTCTGCGGTGTTGCGGTCCGCTGCGGCTCGTCGTCGCACGCGAGTGCGAACAGCACCGCCGCCATCACCGCGCTCGCGGCGCTAACCTTCCGCCGCATACGCCACCCGTGCCGTCTCGGCGGGTTTCGGCTCGCGCCAGCGGTGGTGAAACCACACCCACTGCGTGGGGTCGAGCCGGATCATTTGCTCGACCGCGAGCGAGCACTCGGCCGTGATGGTCGTGACCGCGTCGTCCTTGCTGTGCCCCCGCTGCGCGAGCGTCTGCACCGGAATCGCCGGCAGGACGCGGATCACGTAACGGCCATCCCGTCCCCGGTAATTTGCCATCGGCACCACCGCCGCCCCGCTCGCCAGTGCGATCTTCGCCACCGCGGTCGGCGTGAACGCCGGGCGGTCGAAGAACGGCACGTACACACCCGCCACATTCGTGTGCTGATCGATCAGCACTCCCAAGATCTCGCCGCGCCGAAGGGGCTCGAACATGCGGCGCGGATTGTCGTCGCGATCGAGTGTCGTCACTCCGACCGCCGCGCGCATGGCGACCAGTTTCGCGTTCAGCCATTCCGACTTCATGCGCCGTGCCACCACCGACACCGGATACCCGATGTTCACGAAGTACGCCGGCATGAGCTCCCAGCAGCCGATGTGCCCCGTGATCACGATCACACCTTTGCCGGCGCGATGCGCGTCGAGGAAGTTCTCCATGCCCTCGACGCGTTCGACCCGAACCCGAATCTGGTCGCGCGACATCGACGCCAGGCGCAGTGCCTCGAACGCGTTGCGACCGAGAGCCTTGAAGCTCGCCCGGGCCAGCGCGTCACGCACCGGAGCGGGGACTTCGGGAAACGCGAGCGCGAGATTCTCGATCGCTCGCTCACGGTCTCGCCCGAAGTAGCGGGTCGCCAGCTC
>JAICFA010000090.1 GCA_025923935.1 Candidatus Krumholzibacteriia bacterium | reverse complement strand
TTGGTGGAGATGGACGAAATCAATCCCGACATGCCGCAGTGCGACGTAGCCCTGGTGGTGGGAGCGAACGACGTCGTCAATCCGGCGGCGCGCACCGACAAGTCGAGCCCCATCTACGGCATGCCGATTATCGATGCCGACAAGGCCAAGACGGTGTACGCCATCAAGCGCAGCAAGAACCCGGGTTTTGCGGGCATCGATAATGAACTTTATTTTGCCGATCAGACCTTCATGCTCTTCGGCGACGCCAAAGCGGTGGTGGGCGAGCTGGTCAAGCAGCTCGCGCGGGAAGGGGCGGCAGTCGCGCACTAGCGCTCATCACCGATGGAACTCCTGCAGCAGGCGCTCGACTTCATCCTTCATATCGACAAGCACCTCCTCGAGGTGGTGTCGACGTACGGCACGTGGACGTACGCCATCCTGTTCGCGATCGTGTTTTTCGAAACGGGTTTGGTGGTGACCCCGTTTCTCCCCGGCGACTCGCTCTTGTTCGCCGCCGGAGCGCTGGCGGGTGCGGGCGCGCTCGACGTCTCCATGATCATTCTGCTGTTGAGTGCCGCCGCCATCATCGGCGACACAGTGAACTACTCCATCGGCCGCGCCTTCGGTGTACGCGCGTTCACGGAAGGGAATCGGTTCTTCAAGCAAGAGTATTTGCTGCGCACACAGCGCTTCTACGAAAAGCACGGCGGCAAGACCATCGTGCTGGCGCGTTTCGTCCCCATCGTCCGAACCTTCGCGCCCTTCGTCGCGGGCGTGGGCCGCATGCGCTACGCGCGCTTCTGGGCCTACAACGCGGCCGGGGGCGTGTTCTGGGTCGCCAGCCTCACCTTGCTGGGCTATTTCTTCGGCTCCATTCCGGTGGTGAAGGAGAACTTTGCCATCGCGATCCTCGCCATCGTCTTCCTCTCCATCGTGCCCGTGTTCGTCGAGCTCATCAAGGCTCGGTGGGGGCGCGGCCACACCGTCCCGCCGCGCGTGTAATCTCCCCGCCTGGCGAACCCACCGCAAATTCGTTACACTTTCCCTGCACGACAGCAGCGAATTCTCACCTGCGGAGGTGTTGCCATGGCCGTCAAGCCGATCCCGGATGGATACCACAATGTGACTCCCCACATCATCGTGAAGGGCGCCGCCAGCGCGCTCGATTTCTACAAGCGTGCCTTCGGCGCGGAGGAAACCACGCGCATGGAGGCCAAGGGCACTGTCGTGCACGCCGAGTTTCGCATCGGCGATTCGGTCGTCATGCTGGCCGACGAAATGCCCGCGATGGGGCATAAGAGCCCGCAGACATTGGGCGGCACGCCCGCGGTGCTCATGATCTACACCGAGAACGTCGATCAAATGTTCGCGCGCGCTCTAGCCGCGGGGGCCACCGAAGTGCGCCCCGTCACCAACGAATTCTACGGCGATCGCGCGGGCAGCTTGAAGGATCCCTTCGGGCACCAATGGATGATTGCCACCCATGTCGAAGACGTCGCGCCCGATGAAATGGAACGTCGCTTCCGCGAAATGCTGAAAGGAATGGGCCTATGACCACTGCCGTCCGTCCGCCGGAATCCGAGTACGCCGAGTACTATCGCGGTTACGTCAACCAAGTCCCGGAGGGGAGCATCGTTGCCACGCTGCGCTCGCAGATGGAGGCGACGTCCGCCTTGCTCGCAAAAGTGCCCGCGGCGCGCACCGAGTTCCGCTACGCGCCCGGCAAGTGGACGCTGCACGAAGTGGTCGGACACGTGGCCGACATGGAGTGGGTGTTCACCACGCGCGCGCTGTGCTTCGCGCGGGGATTGGCCGCACCCATGCCGGGCGTGGAGCAGGAAGAGTTCGTAGAACTGGCGCAATTCGGCAAGCAATCGTGGCCCAAGCTGTTGGACCAATGGCGGCACGTGCGCGAAGCCGCCGTACTCATGTACGAAACGCTGGATGAAGAGGCGTGGAAGCGCACTGGAATTGCCTCGGGCTATTCCGTCTCGGTGCGGGCACTCGCGTACATCACCGCGGGCCACGAACGGCACCACCTGAACGTGATCCGCGAGCGCTACCTCGGCTAGAAGGCCAAAGGCGACTACGATCTCGCCGCGAGTCGCGTCGCCGCGAGCTCGGCTTGGCGGGAGAAATCGATCGACTCCGCCAGGATGCGGGCCGCTTCCGCCGGCGCGTGAAAGCCCATCGAATTTTCCGCGGCGACGAAATCCAGCCGCCACTGCGCCTTGCGCTGGAGTGCAAACGCTGGCGCCAGGTCGGCATCGCTGGCGCCGCGCGCCTTGGCCGCCGCGATCTCATCCAGCATGCTCGTCATCGCCGCTGCCGCGCGCTCCATGAGTGCGTGGGTACGATCTTGAATCGCGTCGACGCGTGCCTGCAGCTCGGCCTCCGCGACCGGATGGCAGGTCTCGCAAGCGCGCGAGATGTTGAGCACCGGGCTCCTCACCCAATGGTCGGAAATCTTGGCCGCGCCCTCGCGCTTGTAAGGCATGTGGCAGTCCGCACACGCCACCCCGGCGCGCGCGTGAATTCCCTGGCTCCACATCTCGAACTCCGGATGCTGCGCCTTGAGCACTTCCGCTCCCGTCTCTTCGTGCTTCCAGTCGTAGAAGCGGTGCCCGTCGTCGAAGGTGTAGGCGTCGTACACCGCCTCGATCTGCTCGACCTTCAAGCCGTTCTTCCAGGGGAAGAACAGCGTCGCTTTCGGCCCGCAGTAGTACTCGACGTGGCACTGGCCGCACACGAACGAACGCATTTCTTGCCGCGTCGCGTCGGCGTTGGGATCGTACGCATCCTCGCGATTGCCCGCGCGCCAGCGCTCGATGCTGGGAATGTGCGGCACCGGTGCCGCGCTCGCCGCCAACGCCTGAATCCCGCGGATGAAGCCGGGCCGCGTCACGCGTAATTGCATGTTGCCGGGATCGTGGCAATCGACGCACCCCAGCGGATGGACTCCATCCGCGTGCTCGAAGCGGAGCTCGTTGCCGCCCGCCACCGGATTCGACGAGCCGGTTTTCACCACTTCCGCGTGCGCATCTTGGTACGTCATCTTGCCGAGTGCTTCAAACCCTGCGAACACGTCGCCGTGGCCCAGCCGGCGGTACGTGGGAATGACCGAGCTGTGGCAGTGCAGGCACGATCCCGGCTGCGGGCGCTCGGTGACGCGCCGCGTCATCTCCTGGTCGCTCAGCATGTACGCGTGTCCGCGGCGATCGCGATAGTCGATGGAAAACGCGTAGCCCGCGAACATGCGCTTGAGCCAGGGATCGCGCTCGATCCTTTGCGCCGGCAGTGCCTCCGACCCGCCAAAGCGCGTGCGCGTCACGTCGACGGTACGCAAGTAGTCGTCGTATTGGCGCGGCCAATTCATCCCCCACGCCGCCGCGTCGACCGTCTCCTCGCGCACGTCGACCAAGCGCACGTACGGATTCTTCGCCTCGTGCTTCCGTTCGATGATGGTGGTGAGAAGGGCCGCGATACTCGCCGCCATGAGTGCGGCCACGACGGCGGCGGCGACGGGCAACCAACGAGGACCGGTGATCATGCGCATGCGTTACCCCCGGGCTCCATGGCCGACATTGCGATGACAATGGACGCACCTCGCGGTTTCGTCCGCTTGCGAGCTGCCCTTGAGAATGTCGTGGACGAAGTCTTCGTGACAGTGGACGCAGTTCGCTTGCAGGATGGCGGCGTTGCGTCCCTTGATGCGAATCGGTTCGTGATAGTCCTGCAGGGTGAAGCCCTTCGAATGGTGGTAGCCGTTCTCCGCCTTGGCGACATACTTGGGAACCAACTCGTGCGGCAAATGGCAGTCGACGCATTTCGCGTGCGCGTGGTGCGGTCCTTTGAGCCACGAGTCGAACTGCTCGTTCATCACGTGGCAATTCTTGCACGCGACCGGGTCGGTGGAGAAATAGGAAAACCCCTCGGCGTAATGGAAGGTGAACGCGCCCAGGCCGAGCGCTGCGCCGATGACGGCGCCGATCAAGACGTGTGACCGGGGAATTCGCCGCACGCGCCTACTGTAGCAGACGCGGCCGTTTCTAGCTTGCGGCTCGATTTAGCTCGCGGCGCGGGGTCAGCTCGCGGCGCGCGCGGAGGTGCCGGGCGAGTAGATGTCGTCGATCTGCCGCGCGTAGGCCTTTTCGACGATCCGGCGACGGACCTTCAGGGTGGGGGTGAGGTGGCCGTTGTCGATGGTGAGCTCGGCCGGCAAGATGGTGAAGCCCTTGATGCGCTCGTGCTGCGCCAGGTCGGCGTTCACGCCGTCGATGATTTTTTGGAACACCTCGCGCGTGGCCGGTGCTTCCACCAGCGTGGCCGCGTCGCCGGTGGCGATACCGTTCGACGATGCCCACGCCTTCAGCTTTTCGAAGTTGGGCACAATCAAGGTCACGATGAACGGCCGGCGGTCGCCCACGAGAATCGCTTCGGCGATGAGCGGGTCCTTCTTGAGGCGCGCTTCGATCGGCTGCGGGGCGACTTTCTTTCCCCCCGCCGTCGCGATCAGGTCTTTCTTGCGATCGGTGATGACGAGGTATCCGTCGGCGTCGAGGTGGCCGATGTCGCCGGTGTGGAACCAGCCACCCGACATCGCTTCCTCGGTTTCCTTCGGCTTTTTGAAATAACCCACCATCACATTGTCGCCGCTCACCAGCACCTCGCCGTCGTCGGCGATCTTGACCTCGACGCCGGGGAGCGGTTTGCCCACCGTCCCCAAGCGGAAGTTGTCGAATGTGTTGAGCGCAACCACGGGCGAGGTTTCGGTGAGTCCGTAGCCTTCCATGATGCGTATACCGGCCCCGTTGAAGAACTCGGCGATCTCGCGCGATAGCGGCGCACCGCCGGAGATAAAGAAGCGCAGCCGGCCGCCGACGCGCGCGTGCAACTTCTTGAACACCAGTGCATGCGCGATGCGATGCTGGAGCCGGAGCCAGCCGCCGGGGTTGTCGCCCGCCGCCATGTACTTCTTGCCCACGCCGATGCCCCACCAAAACAACGCGCGCCGCAGGGGCGAGCTCTTGGCCACGGTATCGACGATGCGCGTGTACATCTTCTCGTAGACGCGCGGCACGCTGCACACGACGGTGGGCGAGACCTCGCGCAAATTCTCGGGCACGCTTTCGATCGATTCCGCGTACGCAATCACTACTCCCGCCGTCATCATGGTGTAGAAACCCGCCATGCGCTCGAACACGTGGCTGAGCGGGAGAAACGAGAGGCAGACATCGCGGGTGTCTAGATGGAAGACCCGCAGCGACTCGCGCACGTTGCTCATGAAATTGCCGTGCGACAAGATGGCGCCCTTGGGGTCGCCGGTGGTACCGGACGTGTAGATGATGCTGGCCCATTCGGACGGTTGGGTGGCCATGACCATGGCGCGAAAATCGGCGGTGGCCGCGAGCTTGCGTCCGTCCGAGATGAGCGACTCGAGCGAGAGTGTGTTGTTCTCCGGGGTGTCGGCGTCGAACACGATGACGTGACGCAGCTCCGGCAGCCGGCCGCGGATGGACGTAATCTTCGCGAGCTGGCCGGCGTTGGAAACGAACACGGCGCGCGCTTCCGAGTCGCGCAGCATGTACTCGATCTGGTTGGCGGGAAGGGTGGCGTAAATGGGAACGTTGACAGCGCCGCACGACAGAATGGCGAGGTCCGCCACCGCCCACTCGAGGCGGTTTTCCGACAAGAGTGCCACGCGGTCGCGCTGTCCGATGCCGAGGTTTTTCAGCGCGCAGGCAAGCGCGCTGACGCGGGCGTAGACTTCGCCGTGCGAGACGTCGCGGTACACGCCGTCCACCTTGTGCCGGAAGGCGTCGGAGCGGTGATAGGCTTCGACCGATGCCAGAAACTGGCGAGGAATCGTATCGTGGACGGTAATTCCCATAACGCGCCTCGTCTGCAAGGCCTATGCCCAGTATCGGTTCCGCTCGCACCGGTGTCAACCTGGCGAAAAACGCCACCGCCGCCGGCCCCCCGCCGCGCGGACGGGCTGCCTACAAAGCATTTGAAATCCCGAGCGGGCGCGGTTACATTAGCGCAACTACTAACCAGCGGCCGCGCCGCCCGGCGGGGCCGGATTTACGAATTGACGACTGCACGGAGGTGCCCAAGGTGCACGGTGCCGATTTCCTGACGCGGCTCGACGAAACCATCTCTCGCCGAGCGCTGCTCAGCCATCCCTTCTACCAGCTTTGGAATCGAGGCGAGCTCTCGATGGAGGCACTACGCGAGTACGCGAAGCAGTACTACGCGCATGTGCGCGTGTTTCCGCGCTACGTGAGCGCCGCCCATTCGGCCTGTGACGACATCCGTGTGCGCCAACTCCTGCTCGAGAACCTGATCGACGAGGACCAGGGCGACAAGAACCATCCCGAGCTGTGGATGCGCTTCGCCGACGGACTCGGTGTGGCGCGCGGCGACGTGCGCGGTGCCGCTCTGTTGGAGAAAACCCGCGAGTCGGTCGACACCATGACGCGGCTCACGCGCAGCGACGACTTCCGCGACGGCTTGGCGGCCTTGTACGCCTACGAGTCGCAGGTTCCCATGGTCGCCAAAACCAAGCGCGAAGGCCTGGCCGCGTTCTACCGGCTCGACGACGCCGGTGCGGTCGAGTTCTTCACCGTGCACGAGGCAGCCGACATCGAGCACAGCCGTGTGGAACGCGAGCTGTTGGTCGAGCACTGTGCCACGCCGGAGCAGCAGGAGCGCGCCATCGCCGTGGCCGGTGAAGCCGCCGAGGCGTTGTGGCACTTCCTCGACGGCGTGTACGAGGCGTACTGCCCGAACGGCTGCGACGCGCACACGAACTAGAACAGGTCCCGTTTCCACGGAGCGACATTGGCCAAGCACATCGGCATCGTCGCGTGCAGCGCGGAAGGCGCAGCACTGTGCTATACCACCGTCTGCACGGAAGCGCCCGAGCTGATGGGGAAGAAGCATGCTCACCCCGAGGTGAGCATGCACACCCATCCCTTCAGCGATTACGTGCGCCTGATGGAAGCGGGACGCTGGGACGGTGTCGCCGCACTCATGCTGTCGTCGGAAGCCAAGCTGGCCAAGGCAGGCGCCGAGCTCGTCATTTGTCCCGACAACACCGTACACCGCGTGTTCGACGACGTCGCCAAGCAGGCCAAACTGCCTTGGCTGCACATCGCGGAAGAAGTGGCGCGCGAAGCCGGTCGCGAAGGCTACACGCACGTGGGCCTCATCGGCACGGCCTGGACCATGGATTCCTACTTCTACAAGGAAAAGCTCGACGCGTACGGCATCGCCATCTGCCTGCCGAGCGAAAAGGACCGCAAACTGGTCGACCGGATCATCTTCGACGAGCTGGTGGCCGCGCAGTTCACCGCCGAGTCGCGCGCGTACTTCACGGGACTGATCAGCGAGATGCGCAGCCAGGGCTGCGAAGCGGTGGTGCTGGGCTGCACGGAAGTGCCGCTCATCATCACGCAGGAGAATTCGCCGCTGCCGGTGCTCGACTCGACCCGCCTTTTGGCGCGCGCCGCCCTGAAAGCTTCGTTGGAAGACTGAGAATCAGTTGCTTGGCCCGACGAACGTCCATGCGCGGGTGGCGTTCAGCGGGCGCCCACAAGCGAGGGACTACTAGCGCGTAGTCGCGGTGGACCGAGCGCAGTGGGCTGCTGAACGACAGGACCCGCGCAGGCTCGCTCACGTCTCCCAATCATCCTTCTCCATGAAATAGAACGCATCGCCCACGGCGTGGCCGTGGCCGGGTTCGTGGGCGTGGCGAATGACGTGGGTGATGTAGCGCTTGGCGTTGCGCACCGCGTTTTCGACGCTCTCGCCGAGCGCGATGCGGGCCGCGATCGCGGCGGAGAAGGTGCAGCCGGTGCCGTGCACGCTGCGTTCTTGGACCGGTCCCTCGGGTTTCAGTAGCGAGACTTTTCCGTCCATCCACAGCACGTCGACCGCAAGCGCAAAGCGGGCGTGGCCGCCTTTGACGACGACGGCCTTGGGCCCGAGTGTGGCGATGGTGTGCGCGGCGCGCTGCATGTCGTCCAGCGATTCCACCGGCATTCCCGCCAGCAACGACGCTTCCTGCAAATTGGGCGTGATGACCAGCGCCTGCGGCACCAGCCGCCCGCGGAGTGCCTCGATCGCGTCGTCCCGCAAGAGCTTGAAGCCGCTCTTCGACACCATGACGGGGTCGACCACGAGGTTCTCGAAGCGGCGTGCGTGCAGCACGTCGGAGACCACTGCGATGATCGCCGGCGACGACAGCATGCCGGTCTTGGCGGCCGCGATGTCGAAGTCGTCGAACACGGCGTCGAGCTGTGCCTGCACCATGTCGACGGGGAGGTCGAGCGCGGCGCGCACCTCGCGCGTGTTTTGCGCGGTCACGGCGGTAATGACGCTGGCGCCGTAGACGCCGTGCGCCGAGAACGTCTTGAGGTCGGCCTGAATCCCGGCGCCGCCGCCGGAATCGGAGCCCGCAATGGTGAGTGCTTGCTTCATCGGTCGAGAATTTCGCGCCCAGTTTAACACAGGGTGGCGGTTCTACCGGCGGCCGCCGCGGTGTATAGTTTCGGCATGAAGTGGTCCCTGCGCATCGGCAAGCTGTTCGGCATTCCCGTGTATCTCCACCTGACCTTCCTCCTCTTACTGCTGTGGATCGGCATTGTGAGCTGGCAGCAGGAACAAAGCGTGCGCGCCGGCGTGGAAGGCGTGTTGTTCATGGCCGCGCTGTTCGGCTGCGTGGTGCTGCACGAGCTCGGACACGCGTTGACGGCCCGGCGCTACGGCATCGTGACGCGCGATATCACCTTGCTTCCCATCGGCGGCGTGGCGCGACTGGAGCGTATGCCGGAAGACCCGAAGCAGGAGTTGTGGGTGGCACTGGCGGGCCCGGCGGTGAACGTGGTGATTGCCGGCGTCTTGTACGCCTTCGCGGGCATATCGCCGGTGGTGCCGGACTTCAGCCTGACGCGCGGCAGCTTTCTCGACCGCATGATCATGGTCAACGTGGTGCTGGTGGTCTTCAATCTCTTGCCGGCATTTCCGATGGACGGCGGGCGCATCCTGCGCGCGCTCTTGGCGACACGGTTGGAGTACACGCGCGCCACTCACCTGGCCGCACAGGTCGGCCAAGTGATGGCGCTCTTGTTCCTGCTGGTGGGATTGTTGACGCACAATTTCTTCCTGGGGTTCATCGCCTTCTTCGTGTGGATCGGTGCGGCGCAAGAAGCGAGCGTGGTGCAGATGCGCCACTCGCTCTCCGGGATCCCGGTACGGCGCGCCATGGTGACGACCTTTCAAACCTTGAGCCCGGGCGACTCGCTGGCGAAGGCCATCGATGCCACCTTGGCCGGGACGCAGCGCGATTTTCCCGTGGTCGACGGACCCCAGCTGCTTGGGATATTGTTGCAAAAAGATCTGATCGCGGCCATTGCGCGCCGCGGACCCGAGATTACCGTGTCGGAAGTCATGCAAACCGACTTCGAAGTGGTGCAGCCGTCGGAAATGCTGGATGGTGCCTTTCGCCGCTTGAGCGAACGGCGCTTCAGCACCGCACCGGTGGTGAGCCGGGGGCGGCTGGTGGGTATGATCACGATGGACAACATCGGCGAATTCATCGCCATCTCCGACGCGCTGGACAAGACCAAGAGCCTCGCCTGATCTTCAGCCGGGTGGAAAGGGAGCGAACGTGTCCGAGCATCATGCCCGTCTGGTGTGGCAAAAGCAGACCGACTCTTTCAAGTACGAGGACTACAATCGCGAGCACGACTGGGAATTTCCCAAGGGCGGGATGGTGGTGCACGCCAGTGCGGCGCCCAAGTATCGCGGGCGACCCGAATTTGTCGATCCGGAGGAAGCGTTGGTCGCTGCCATTTCCAGCTGCCACCTGCTCACCTTTCTCAGCATTTGCGCCCGCCGCGGAGTGGTGGTCGAGCGCTACCAAGATGACGCGGTGGGAGTGATGGAGCCGAATGCGCAGCGGCGGCTGGCGGTCACGCGCGTGGTGTTGAAGCCGGTCGTGACCTTCGCGTCCGGGCACGAGCTCGACCCAGACGTGCTGGCCGAGATTCACCACCAATCGCACGAAGAGTGTTTCATCGCCAACTCGGTCAAGACCGAGATCACCGTCGACACCTCCGCGCAGGAGGCGGCGCGTTGAGCGCGCGCGTAATCGCGATGGCGAGCGCCGCGCTGGTGTGGCTCGCGGCGGGTGCGGCGGCCCAAGAGATCGCGAAGCTGCAGGAAATCGAGCAGCTGCTCGACAAGAAGCAGGCCAAGCAGGCCGTCGAGCTGGCGCACAAAGTGGTCGCGGAAACTCCCAACGACCCGAACGCGTGGTTCATCTTGGCGCGCGCCGAGCAGGCGTCCGGCAACCTGGACGGGGCCATCAAGGCGGGGCACAAGGCGAGCGAGTTTCCCGCGGTGCGCGCGAGTGCGTTCTACAATTTGGCGTGCGCATACGCCGTGAAGGGCGACCGAGAAGACGCGTTCAAAGCACTCTTGGGTGCGAAGCGGGCGGGCTTCGCCGATCGCGAGCAAATGGCGGGCGACCCCGACTTGAAGTCGCTGCACGAGGACGCAC
>JAICFA010000089.1 GCA_025923935.1 Candidatus Krumholzibacteriia bacterium | reverse complement strand
ACGGTTCGAATCGCCCGATCGCGAAAGCAGCTCGGTGCGTATGTATCCGCTCGCCGGGTTCACGACGCGGCGGCGGGTATCTCGTCGACGCTGCGATAGACCGGCAGCCCTTTCGACGCGATCAGGTCGCGCTCGCGATTGGCACCGGGCGATTCGCCGATCAGAAGTAACGCATCGCAGCGGCCAACCACGCCGAGGGAGATGGTCATGATGACCTCGTATTCGTCCTCCGAATCCAATGAATCCAGGACCGGAAGGGCCGCGTTGGCCCCGATCACAGGAATATGGCCGCGCCGATACACCTCGGCGGCGGCGTCGTTCATAGCGTCCAAATTTCGCTGGCGCTTTTCCGGAGTCGGCGCCGAATAAGGTCCTGCAACTGCGATCAGCATGTGACTTCCTTTTTGATAGAACCCAACCCCTCGGGGCTCCCCGCATCCGAGACCCCAAGATAAACCCTCTTGCCAAACAAGACAATTGTCTGTTTACTGTCTCTCGTGATCGGACGGGCGGCGCGGCGAGTGACGCGCCCATCATAACCCGCCCGGAGCGGAAAGGAACCCTTTATGTCTCCCAAAACTCCTCCAGGCGAAACCCGGGAATCGATCTACCAGTTCATGCGCGACCGGCTGCTCGATGGAAAACCGCCGACGGTTCGAGAGGTGCAGGCAAGGTTCGGATTCAAGGCCGTGCAAACCGCCCAAGCGCACCTCGAGCAGCTGGTCGCCGAAGGACGGCTCGCCAAGGAATACGGCGAGCACAAAGGACGGGCGCGCGGGTACTCCCTGCCCACCTCGAGTGTCGACTATGGGCCGCCGACGGTCTTCGCCCCACTCCTCGGCCACATCCAAGCGGGCACGCTGCAAGAAGCCATCGAAGACCGCGAAGGGGTGGTCCCGGTGCAGCGCGGTACACGCCGCACCAATAGCGAGCAACTCTTCGCATTGCGAGTGCGCGGGGAAAGTATGACGGGCATCGGCATTCTCCCTGGCGACATCGTCATCGTGCGCGCGCAACCGACTGCCGACGCAGGCGAGGTGGTCGTCGCATTAGTAGAGAATGAAGCCACGGTGAAAACGCTCTTAAAGCAGCGCGGCAAGATCGTGCTGCAACCGGAAAACCCGAGCTTCGAACCCATCGTGCTCAATCCAAATGAATGCACGATTCTGGGCAAAGTGATCGAAGTGAGGCGCTACTTGGATTGACCAACCACGTGCCGCGTGCGTCCCTCGCCGGTCCTTCCCTTCTGCACCACTCGGCGAGGGGCGCCGCGAACGCGGTTCTGAAGAACGTGTGAAAAGTTCTAAATGTAAACCGGCTTACTAGGTGAAAAGCGATGACTCTCGGTAATGTACTTTCCTCCGCACCATTGACCCACGTGCTGTCCCGGCTGGGAATCCGAAGCGGACTCTCAGCCGGGACTCCCACCACTCGCGACGAAGCGCGCATATGGAGTTTGAGCACACTCGCCGGTCGCATGGTGGAAGTTTCGTGCAACGCCGCCGGCGCATCGCTCACTGCCGCCGCTTCCCTCGTTCTCGAAGCGCAACAAAATGCCGAGCCGGTCGTGTGGATCGAAGCCGGCGCGTCGGGATTCTATCCGCCGGATTTAGCTGCCACCGGTGTCGACTTGAACGCGCTCGTTGTCGTGCGGGCGGATTCCACGGTCAGAGCCGCGCGCGCCGCGGATCATCTGCTGCGTTCGGGCGGATTCGGACTTCTCATTCTCGATCTTTCGCACGACGCCGATTTGGCGATGTCGGTGCAAAGCCGTCTCTCGGGACTGGCCAACACGCATCGCGTCGCGGTGGTGTGCTTGACGCGTAAAAAGACTGACTCGCTCTCCATCGGATCCCTGATTTCCATTCGCGGCCAGACCGGGGTGGAGCGCCACGGATTCGATCAATACGAATGGACGATCGACGTCATCAAGGACAAGCGCCGCGGTCCGGGCTGGAGTCACGCCGGCTCGTGCCGGGGACCGGAAGGTTTGCACTAGAAAGGACTCTCCATGACCCCCTTCAACGACCAAACTGCGCGCAAGATTCGTGATGCCCTCGACGGCACTCCCGGTGTATCCGAGCGACAGATCATCGGGGGAGTCGCATTCCTCCTCGAGGGCAACATGTGCTGCGGCATCTTCGACGAAAAGCTGGTGGTGCGCGTCGGACCGCAAGCGTACGAAGAGGCACTCCGCGAGCCCCACGCGCACCCAATGGATTTCACCGGCCGTCCCCTCCCCGGCTTCGTCTACGTCGCGCGCGACGGCTACGCGTCGGAATCCTCTCTCCGGCAATGGATCGACCGCAGTGTGGGATTCGTGAGCTCACTGCCAACGAGATAACATCATGAGCGCAGCGCGTGCTTGCGGGTGGCAGTGAGACGAGGCCTCCGCGGGCGAAGCCCGCGGAGTGGTCGAACTGACAGGACCCGCAAGCACGCACCTTCGACGCTATGCGCATCGCCTGTGTCAGTCTTCCGGAGTTTCCGCTCCAGCTCTTGCTCCGTCAACATCCCGATTGGAGCGAGCAGCCCGTCGCCGTCGTCGATCGCGATGTCGCACAGGGCGTAATTCTGTGGTCGAATGAACGCGCAAGGGCGTGCCGCGTGCTTCCCGGTCTCCGTTACGCGGCCGCCCTTTCGCTTTCTCCCCATCTGCGCGCGGGAGTGGTGCCACCCGATGAGATCCAAACCGCCGTTGCCGCGCTGACCGAGTCCTTGCGCTTCTACACGCCCGACGTCGAGCCTTCCAGCAGCGAGCCGGGAGTGTTTTGGCTGGGAGCCTCGGGGATGTCGCTGCTCTATCCGTCGCTGCGCAAATGGGCACGATGGATTGTCGATGAAGTGGCGCGCGGTGGGTTGCAGGCATCGGTGATCGTCGGATTCTCGCGCTTCGGCACGTATGCGATCGCGCGTGCCCATCCCAAGCCGCACGCCGACGTCGTCGACGCCGAGACGGAAGAACGCGAGCGCGCCTCCGCCGTCCCGCTCAACCGCCTAGGCATCGATCCCGACGTGCGCGACACACTGCACAAGCTCGGCGTCAACACGCTGGGCGAATTTCTGGCGCTACCGGCCAACGGCGTGCGCACGCGCTTCGGCGCGGAGGTCCACCGCCTGCACCGCGTCGCGAGCGGCGAGCTGGCCTCACCGCTGCAGCCGCAACCGTCGGCCGAGCCGGTGGTCGCGTCGGTGCATCTCGACTATCCCGAGGGAGATCTGGAACGTTTGATGGCGGTCATCGATCGTTCCACTCGGCTGCTGGCCAGAACTCTCGACGAGCGCGGTCACGTCCTGCGCGCCATCACCATCCAACTCGAGTTCGATGACCGCACGAAGACCGCGGAGCGACTGGAGCCGGCATCGCCTACGCTCGACTTGGGACAAATCGTCGAGTTGATTCGGCTGCGATTGACGTCCGTGCTCGAGTCGCGTGCCCGGGCAGCGGAATCGCGCACCCAGGCGATGAGGGCGTGTGGCGTTACCGACATCCGCGTCGAGCTCGACGGTGTCGCGGCACGCACCAGTCAGCCGGATCTTTTCGTCATCAAGCCGCGCCGCGACCCTACTGCCGCTGCGCGCGCGCTGGCGCGCGTGCGCGCCGAGTTGGGCGAGAACGCGGTGGTCAAGCCGGTGCTGCGCGACGGCCACTTGCCCGAAGCCCGCTACGAGTGGGAGCCGGTGGCATCGCTCTCGGCACCCCAACCGCGCGCCGTGCGCCATCCGCCGCTCGTGCGCCGCATCTTTGCGCGCCCCATTCCCTTTTCACCGGGACGCCATCGCGACGCCGAAGGCGAGCTGCTCAAGCACATCGACGAAGGCACGGTGCGCGAAACATTTGGCCCCTACCTGGTTGCGGGCGGGTGGTGGTCGCGCGAGGTCCGGCGCGAGTACTACTTCGTGCGCACCTCGAACGGGCGCGCCCTGTGGATGTACTACGACCGCCGGCGCATGAGTTGGTTCATTCAGGGAGAGGTCGAGTAGCGGGACGCGGCGCGCTGCCGCGTCCCGCTTCGCTGCTTCAGTCGCCGCCGCCGCAGCAGCCGCCGCCGCAACAACCGCTCATCAGGATCGTCTTCATAGCCACACCTCCTTCAGTTAAGTTCAATGTTGCTCGCACCCCGGAGTGCATGCCTGCGGAGCCATCAACGGGCCCGCGCCGGCATTCCCCGGTGCAACCAACTTCTCTCGCGCCAACAATCCGGGAAGCTCTGCCACGCCGTACGCTGCGAGTGCCATGACCAATGCCGAGTGCTCAACCGCGCTCGGAACTAGCGCATCCACGGTGTCCAATGCGGTGTGATGGGTTCGCGCGTAGTCCGCCCGGCCACGCTGCTCGAACAAAAACGCCGGAACGCCGGCTTGCAAAAATGGCGTGTGGTCGCTCGGGCATGAACCGGCGGCCGAAAGCGCCGAGCACGCTGCCGTTCCGCCCGTACAGGTCGCCATGGACGGTTGCGCCGGTTTCGTGCAGCAGTCGGCGGGCAGTGCCAGCCCGTCGGCGAACGTCAGCGCAAAGGGGTGCTCCGCATCGAGCATCGCCACCGGCGCAAATACGCGTTCGAGATCGGCCCGCATGGCATGCGTCGCGGTGAGCCCCGCGATGGGGTTGGTGCCGGCGTCCATCACGAACACCGCCGACGTTTTCGCCATTTCGCCGGCGTGCGCCGTCGCGAATGCCTTCGAGCCCAACAGACCCTGTTCTTCGCCCGTCCACAGCACGAAGCGAATCGAGCGCTTTGGCTTGACCCCGGATGCGACGAGAATGCGGGCTGCTTCCATCACTGCGCCGCAACCCGCGGCATTATCCGTGGCTCCGTGCGCAAAATCCCACGAATCGAGGTGTGCGCCGACGATGACGAACTCTTCCGGTTTCTCCGCGCCGCGCAGTTCGGCGACGACGTTGTGCACGGTGCGCGGGCCACGCGTCCCCTGCAACGTGTTTCGGCCGAGCTCTTTCGCGGGGTCGAACTTCCCCCACGACTCTAGGCGCACGTCGAGCCCGAGCGAATTGAGCCGGTCACGCGCCCATTTCTCCGCGCGGGCGAGTTTCGCGCTGCCCGTCAAGCGAGGGCCGATCTCGCCGGCGAGATACCGGGCGTACTCCGCTCCATGCGCTTCCGTTCGCGCCGCTGCGATAATGCGATCGACGCCGGGGTCGCGCCCGGCTCCGACACCGCCCCATGCGACGGCCGCGGCCGCCAGCAACGCGACGACGATCGACCCTTCTATCAACCAGCACCTACGCATGGCGGACCGCCTCCTTCGCCGGTTTTGTCGCCCGGATGAACGCGCTCATCAACGCTCCGTCCAGCAACGAATCGCGCACGCCGATCTCCCGCATGTCGTCGGCGCTGTAGATTCGCGTGGGCACCACCTCGATGTCGGTGAAACCGGCGCTTTGCAGAAACTCCCGGTATTTCCATTCCTCCAACGCGCCCGCAACGCACCCGGCCCATAACTCGGCGTCGCGGCGGATGGACGCCGGAATCTCGCGCCGCACGACGACGTCGCTGACCGCGAAGCGTCCGCCGGGCTTCAGCACACGAAATGCTTCCGCCAGCACGCGCGGCTTATCGCCCGACAGGTTGATGACACAGTTGGAAATGATGACGTCGACCGACGCCTCGGCAAACGGAAGCGACTCGATCTCTCCCTTGCGAAACTCCACGTTCGCGATCCCGGCTTTACGTTGATTTTCACGTGCCAGCGCGAGCATTTCGTCGGTCATGTCGATACCATAGGCGAATCCCGACGCTCCCACGCGGCGCGCGGAAAGCAGCACGTCGATGCCGCCTCCGGAGCCCAAGTCGAGAACGGTTTCGCCCTCGCGCAGCTCGGCGAGCAGCGTCGGATTTCCGCAGCCCAGTGACGCACGGAGGGCTTGCTCCGGGATCTCCGCCACTTGTGCGGCGTCGTAGAGACCGCCGGTGACGGGATTGCTGCACTCGCACCCACCCCCGCAACAACTGGAGTCCCCGTGTGCAGCGTCGCGCGCGGCCTTCGCGTATTTCTCGCGCACGGCGTCGCGCAGGGCCGCGTCCTCTTCCAAGCGCATCAGTCTTGCCGAGGCCGGGCAGATTTCGGAGAACTCGCGCGAGGCGTGCAACGCGGCCGGTGCCACGTCACGCGCTACTACACGAAAGCCGTAACGATGGAAATATCGGGCGGCGTCAGTGGTGAGCAAAAAGATCGACTGCACGCCTGCCTCCTCCGACCACTGCAGGCGATCGCGGACCAACGCCGAGCCCACGCCGGCCAGGCGCCACTGCGGCGCTACCGCGACCGAACGCAAGAGCCCGTGAGGTCCGTACCGCTCGACCCCCGCCACACCCACGATCTCGCCGGCATGCTCCGCGACGGCGTACGACTCGCCAAACTGTTCGGCGACACCCTCGGTCGGGAGCGAGCACGACGCGAGCAATGCGGACACCGCGCTGAGGTCACTGGGTCGCGCCGCGCGCAGAAGCCATCCAGCACGGGCGAAAGAATGGGTCGGATCGACGGCCAACATCTGAGATTCCTCCATATGGTTGTTAGTAACAACTATGAGTCATAAAAAAACTACTTCTCCGCTGCCGGCTGACAGCACGCGTCGGCGCGGCCCATTCGCTTGGCGGCCACCTTCGCGAGCTCGCGTACCACGCCGACCGTCGCGCGACGAACGTCGGCTGGCAGACTCTCAATGATGCCCCGCTCTTCGTCCAGAAGGGTGCGTTGGATCGTCTCGTGCAGCGAGCGTCCGCGCGATGTCGGCGACAATTGCACGGCGCGTGCATCGCTGGGGTGCGTCGTGCGCTTGAGGTAACCCTTGCGTTCCAGGGTTTCCGCGACACGGCTGGTGGTGCTCTTGTCGAGCATCAACGTCTGCGCGAGCGACCCGAGAGTCATCGGTCCCCCGCGCACCAGTGCATCCAGCGCGTAGCACTGCGTCACGGAGATGTCGTGGCAGCAAATCAGATTGCGATCGCGAAATTGATACACACGCACCAGGTCGGTGAGCGCCTCGTACAGGTCGCGAGTATCGCGCTCGAGCGCAGGATCGTGGACGGTTTTGACGGACATTTTCTCCACTCCGATACAGTTGTTAGTAGCAACTATAGTTCCCAGCCCGGTATCGGTCAAGAGGACATTTTTCTTCCCAGTGGATAGACAATTGTCTGGTAGCATAAGGACGCCATGAATCGCCTGTCGTCCATCGCTTCCTACGCACCCCTGTGGTGCAAATCGAACTTCTCCTTCTTAGAAGGAGCCAGCCACCCCGACGAGCTGGTGGAAGAAGCGGCGCGCCTCGGCGTCCGCTCGCTGGCGCTCACCGATCGCGACGGCATCTACGGCTTGGTGCGCGGCTTCGTCAAGGCGCGCGAGCTTGGCATCCAACTCATCACGGGATCGCAAGTCACCCTGGAAGACGGTTCGCACATCGTGCTCTTGGCGATGGACCGGCGCGGCTACACGAACCTGTGCAATCTGATCTCCGACGGCCGGCTGCGCTCCCCCAAGGGGGAAAGCGTGGTGCGCTGGCAGGAGGTGTGCGAGCACGCCACCGGCTTGATTGCGTTGTGGGGCGGCGACGGCAGCTTGTTGGCGAGCGCATCCGACCCGGTTTTTGTCGCACGTGACTTGATCGACGCCTTCGACGATCGCATCTACGCCATGGTGACGCGGCACCGCTGCGCGGAGGACATCGTCGCCGAGCACCGCGTGCGCGAGCGCGCCACGCGCTTCGGCCTGCGTACCGTCGCCGCCATCGAAGTGCTGTATCACACAAAGGCGCGCCGCGATTTGCAAGACGTCCTCACCTGCTTGCGACACGGTGTGACCGTCTCCACCGCCGGCCGCATCACGCGCCCCAACGCCGAGCACGCGCTGCGCTCACCCTACGCGTTCGACCTGTTGTTCGACGACGACCCCGCCTCCATCGCGCGCACGGAAGAGATTGCGGCGCGCTGCAGCTTCACCTTGGCGGAGATTCGCTATCGCTATCCGCTGGAATCGCTCCCCGACGGCACCAGCGCTTTCGAGCACTTGCGCCGGCTAACGTTCGAAGGCGCCCAGGCGCGTTACCCGCGCGAGCGCTTTCCTGCCGGCATACCGCGCGAGACCACGCTGCAATTGGAAAAAGAGCTCGAGGTCATTCGCGAGCTCGAGTACGAGGGCTACTTCCTCACCATGCACGAGCTGGTGCAGTTCTGCCGCCGCAGCGGAATTCTCTGCCAAGGCCGCGGCTCGGCGGCCAACTCGGCGGTGTGCTACTGCCTCGGCATTACCGCCGTCGACCCGGTGCGCATGGAGCTCCTCTTCGAGCGCTTTTTATCCAAAGAGCGCGCGGAGCCGCCCGACATCGATCTCGACATCGAGCACGACCGTCGCGAAGAAGTGATCCAGTGGGTGTATGAGAAATACGGCCGCACGCACGCCGCCATGGCCGCCAATGTGATTCGCTACCGCGCACGCTCGGCGGTGCGCGACGTCGGCAAGGCTCTCGACATTCCCGACACCACCCTCGATCGCATCGCGCGCTTGCTCTCGCATTATGACGAGATCACGCCCACCGCGCTTGCGCAGGCGGGATTGGATCTCGAAACACCCGCGCACCAGCACCTAGTGCGACTGACATCGGAGATTCAAGACTTCCCGCGTCATTTGGGGATTCATCCCGGTGGTTTTCTGCTCGGTCACGAGCCGGTCCGCGACTTGGTCCCCATCGAGAACGCAACCATGGAGAACCGTACCGTGATCCAGTGGGACAAAGACGACCTGGAGTCGATCGGGTTGTTCAAAGTCGACCTACTCGGGTTGGGTATGCTCACCGTGGTGAACCGCGCCTTCGATCTGATCCAGGCCCACCACGGTCAGAAGATCGACATGGCGACCGTCCCCGCCGACGACGAGCCCACCTTCGAGATGATCCGCCGCGCCGACACGGTGGGTGTGTTCCAGATCGAGAGCCGCGCCCAAATGGCCATGCTGCCCCGCTTGAAGCCACGCAATTATTACGATCTCGTGATTGAAGTTAGCATCGTGAGGCCTGGCCCCATCACGGGCGGGATGGTGCACCCCTACCTGCGCCGCCGCAACGGCGAAGAAACCGTCGTCTACCCCCACGAGTGCCTGGAACCCGTGCTCAGAAAGACGCTCGGTGTTCCCCTTTTTCAAGAGCAGGTGATGAAGCTCGCCGTGGTCGCCGCCGACTACACCCCCGGCGAAGCCGACCAGCTGCGCCGCGACATGGCCGCGTGGCGGCGCAGCGGCCGCCTCGAGCGCCATCACGACAAGCTGATCTCGCGCATGCGCGCCAAGGGCATCGAAGCGGAATTCGCCGAGCGTGTGTTCGAGCAGATCCGCGGCTTCGGCGATTACGGATTTCCCGAGAGCCACGCGGCTAGCTTCGCCTTGATCGCGTACGTGTCGGCGTGGCTCAAGCGTCACTATTTGGACGCATTCACGTGCGCCATCCTGAATGCACAGCCGATGGGCTTCTACTCCCCCGCCACCCTCATTGACGATGCCAAGCGGCACGGACTGATCGTACAGCCGATTTGTGTGTGTACCAGCGACTGGCACTGCACCATGGAGAAGGCACCCGCATCCATGCGCCAGCTCTCGCTGCGCAATCCCGGCGACGTCGGCGTGGCCTCGAACGCCGTGCGCATGGGGCTGCGTTACGTCAAAGGACTGCGCGCAGACTTCGCGGCGCGCGTGATGGCCGCACGCGCCGAACGCATGTTTGCCTCCGTCGACGACTTCGTGCAGCGCACCGGCTGCGACGAGCGCATGCGCACGCGTTTGTCGGAAGCGGGTGCGTTCGAAATGCTGGAATCCGGACGGCGCGAAGCGTTGTGGCAGGCGCGAGGGTCACTCGAGGCTCAGCCGATGGAGCTCGCCGGCTCGGAGAACGATATCGCTTTTCGTGAATTGAGCGAGCTCGAAACCGTCACGTGGGATTACGAAGCGACCGGCATGAGCCCGCGCGGCCATCCGCTGGGTGCCTTGCGCGCCAAGCTGGCCGCTTTCGACCTTCCCGATGCCCGCACCGTGCAGTCGATGCCCAACGGCAAGCGCGTGCGCTACGCGGGACTCGTCATCGTGCGCCAGCGTCCCGGCACCGCCAAGGGTGTGGTTTTCATGACGCTGGAAGACGAGACCGGCTTCGTGAATCTCGTACTATGGCAGGATGTCTTCAGTCGCTTCGCCCTGATCGCAAAGACGTCGTCGTTCTTAGGAGTGACAGGAAAAATCCAGCGCGAGTCGAACGTCGTGCACATCGTGGTGGAGTCCTTATGGGAACCCGATACCTTGTCGCGACCGGCGCGCGTGAAAGGCCGCGATTTTCATTAGCCAAGCGACCTGACCGCCCGACGACATTGTGCTAGACTGAGCACATACACTCACACCATAATTCGAGCTTCCGAGGTGGCCGCCATGCGTTGCATCTGGATTCTCGCAGTCGTTGTCCTTCTCCTTCCGTTTCCGCTTTTCGCCACTACCTGGACCGTAAAGCCCGATGGCACGGGCGACTTCCCGACCATTCAAGCCGCAGTCAATGCGTCGACGAACGGCGACGAGATCGTGCTCACCGATGGCACATT
>JAICFA010000088.1 GCA_025923935.1 Candidatus Krumholzibacteriia bacterium | reverse complement strand
TCATCAAGCAGCGGCTGGAAGAATTGAACCTCGAACAGAGGGATCTGGCGGCGGCCGCGAGGGTTACGGAGTCCTACATCTCGCAGCTGCTGACCGGGAAAAAGCTGCCCCCGGCGCCCGACCGAACCGATATCTACACTAAGATGTCGAAGCTCTTGAAACTGCCGAGCGACAAGCTCGCCCGGCTGGCCGAGCTCCAGCGCATGGCGGCGTCGAAGCGGGGCTCGCAGGAACCTCTTGCGCCCCTTCTCAAAGAGATTCGCGAGTTGGTGCTCCGCAAGTGCGCGCCCGACCAGGAAGGTCAAGTCCGCGCGATTTTTGAGAAGCAGCCTTTCGGTGAGCTCGAACGCCTCGTGACGGAAAGGCTGCTGAGCGTCGTCAAGAAGATCGCGAGGGAGGAACTGGACAACGAGAACTGGCTCCACTTGGTCGCGCGGCTCACCAATCGAAAGTATGAACAATTACGCGTCATGATCCTCGAGTTCCTGGACACCGACATGCTCGGCCTGTCGCCGGAAAGCTGTGCCTCGTTCCTAGATCCTCTGATCGAATCCTGGTCGATCGACCTCGGGACCTTCGGGATGGAGATCGTACTCAACCGAAGATTGGCTCCCGAGCATACCAAACGATATGAGTACGTCGAGAAAGAGGCCGACCAGCGGCACGAAGACGAGCCCGGATTCAAAGAGTTCCTTCGTAGCCCCTCGTTGAGCCAGGACGCCAAGGTAGAGGAACTAGAGTTTCTGAAGAAGCTCCGGTTCAAGGGGAAGCGGCCGACTGCCCTCTATTATTATAGAGAGCTTCAAAACCTTCGGGATCCGCTCCATTTTCGCTCGGAGTGAGCGAGGTTCTCGCCACGCCGACGTACGAATGCCTTCGCGCGCCCGCGTCCTGTTATCTGAGCTCGACTCGTCCGAGCGGTCCTTCAAGCGACGCGATGATGCTGGGCAAGACGACCCCCAAATCCCGCGCCGCAACGCTATCCTTCCCCGCGATCCCCCATCGCTCCTCTCCGTTCCCGGCGTGCGAATTGCTTCTCCCTCCTGAACACTGCCTTTGAGGAGGTCCCACATGAACGCCGCCCGCATTGTCCTCGCCTCGGTCGCGCTCGCGGTCGCCGTTAGCGGATGTTCCTCCCGCACCGTCGTTCGCGCCGGCAGCCAAAAAAACACGGAGCCAGTCGTCGTCGCCGACGAATCCAAGAAGCCCGGCCCGCCCGCGCACGCGCCGGCGCACGGTTATCGCCACAAACACCTCGAGGATGGCGTCGAGCTCGTGTACGACTCCAAGCTCGCTGTCTACATCGTCAGCGGATACAAGCACACCTACTTCACCAACGGCGTTTACTTCCGATACATGGATGACACGTGGAAGTTGAGCAAGCAGGTCGCGGGCCCGTGGAAAATCGTGATCGAGCGCGACGTCCCGTCCGGTCTCAAGGAAAGATACGCCGAGTACTACGACAAGACGTCCAAGTTGAAGTCGAAGCAGGCCAAGTAGCGAGCGCACGACCGTTAGGGTCGCAAAAAAAAGAACCGGGGACCGCTTGCGCGATCCCCGGGCCCTTAGCGTCGGCTACCCCTGATCACAGCCGTGATTTGATCGGCAGCCACCGACACCCATCATCTCCGGCGCGCAGCGCTCGCGCCGTCTTCATCACCACAACACATCTCGTCGACAGGGCAGAGCCGCCGGTTCCTTGACCGACCACGGGATCGGCGCGGACGTAACGCGCCGAGACAATCGGAAAAAACCCGACCGGCGCCGCCCCGACCGACGAGATGCTCGACGTCTCCTCCGGTTGATGCGGCTCGGGGGGAATTCTCGGGCCGCATTGGTTCGGGATCCGGATACACGCGAGAAGGCTCCAGTCCAAGGAGACTCACTAGTAGAAGTGAGAAATCACGGGCAAGGGGGCAATTGCGGACGGAAGCCACGCGGTCCGAGAGTCCGTCGCCCTCTTTAGCGCTCGCTGTAACAAGCGTTTACGATATGATAAGTGTTAACGACACCTATGACACTTATCGGAAAAATCATCGGCGAGTATCTCGTCACCGACTACGTCGGTCAGGGCCAGATGGGCGAGGTCTACAAGGGCCGGCACGTCCAAGACGGGACCATCGTCGCTCTCAAGCTCCTCCCTGAGCACCTGCTCTCCGATCCCGACGCCAAGCGCCGGTTCAAGCGCGGCGCGGACGCATGGTCCTCACTCGATCACCCCAACATCTGTCGCATCTACGGCGCGAAGAAAACACCCGAAGGCCGTTCGTACCTCATTTTGTCGTTCTGCGATGGCGAGACGCTGCAAGCGAAGATCGCGCGTGGCAAGTGCGACATGCGCGAGTCGCTGGAAATTATTCGCGACGTCGCCGGAGGGCTGGCGCACGCGCACAAGAAAGGCGTCATCCATCGCGACATCAAGCCCGCCAACTTGATGTTCGACAAGGACGGCGTGGTCAAGATCGTCGACTTCGGTCTCGCCAAATTCGGCGATACCACCGACTCGTCGACCACGGCGAGTCCCGGCACCGTCCTCTACATGTCGCCGGAGCAGCTCAATGGTGACCGAGTCGACGGGCGCGCCGATATTTTCGCGTTGGGCGACGTGCTCTACGAAATGCTCACGGGCGCACATCCATTTTACGCCGAGCGGCTGCAGACGGTGATGTATCGGGTGTGCAACGATTACCCACGGCCGCTCGCCGAGCTGCTACCCGACACCCCCGCAACGCTGCAGGAAATCATCGATCGCGCGCTGCAGAAGGACCCCGAAACGCGCTATCAGACCGCGGGCGAGATGCGCGACAACCTGCAAGCCGTCATCGACGGCGGGAACCTGCCGAAACAGAAACGGCCGCGCAGCAAGCGCATGTGGATCGCCGCAGCGGCCGCGACCGTCGCGGCCATTGTCACCGCGATCATTCTCATGCAGCACGAAACCGAACCGGTGGGCGTGGCCGTGGTGGCCGGTGCCACCACCGGTACCGCCGACGAGCGAGCGCTGGCACTCGGTCTCGCGCACGATCTCTCCGACCGCGCGCGCTACTTCGCCCGCGACGACCGTTCGATTTGGGTGGTCACTCCCGACCGGCTGACCGGCGTCGAGTTCAAAACACCCGATGACATTCACAGCCTCCTGGGTGCGAACTTGGTGATCACCGTGCGGGAATCCCCAGCCGGTACCCCGCTGGCGTTCGAGCTGGAGGGTTATGCCATCGCCTCGCCGCCGGTGCTGCACCAGCGCCTGCTCGTCGACTGCGCCGCACCGTCGTACGGCGATTCTCTCGACGCATCGATACGGAAACTAACCGGCCTGGATTCGGGGCGAAAAAGTCCGGGATACACCAGCGACGCCGACGCGTACCGCGCGTATCTCATCGGCGTCGGCCATCTCGATGCCAAGACGCGCGCGGTCGATCGCGCCATAGCCTCGTTGCAGCACGCGGTAGAGAAAGACTCCACGTTCGCGCGCGCGTGGGCGTCACTGGGCGAAGCGTACCGGCTGCAAAGTGTCGCCACCAAAGATTCGACGTATTCGACGAAGGCGATGTCGGCCTGCCGTCACGCGCTGCGACTCGCCGACGAGCTGGCGGAGGCCGAGGTGACCCTGGGACAGCTGTCCGCCGCCAGCGGCGAGACCGCTAACGCGACCCAGTCGTATCGACGCGCCCTGGCCAAGGACGCCCGCAACAACTTCGCCTACTGGAGATTGGCTGACGTCCACACCGCCGGCGGCCACGAAGCCGACGCCGAAGCCGCCTACGCCGCGGCCGCCAAGGCCAACCCCGGCGACCCCGCGCCGCGCGCGTGGTTGGGATGGTACCGCTACCGCCTCGGCCAATATCGCGAGGCCATTGCCCCCTTAACGGAAAACACTCGCCTTATACCTACGAACGGACCCAACTACAACATGCTCGGGGCCTGCTACTTCGCCATCGATTGCTGGGAAAACGCGACCGCCATGTTCGAAAAGTCGTTCGACCTCGAGCGGTCGTACATGGCCTGCGCCAATTTGGGCACGTTGTACTATATGAACCACAAATAAGAAGACGCGACGCGCATGTACGAATGGGCACTCGAATACAACCCCACGGATTATTCCACCGTGGGAGCCATCGGTGCTGCGCAGTACTGGACGGAAGGCCAGCGTGAGCAGGGAATCGTGTCCTATCGCGAAGCCGCGCGGCTGGCGGAAGAAGCGCTGCGCACCGGCGGCGAAAGCGCACTCCTGCTCGCCGACCTCTCCGGCTACTACGCCGTCATCGGCCACGACAGCACCGTGACCATGGCCGAGCGCGCGCTGAAGCTCGAGCCCGGCAACGCCGACGTACTGTTTCGCGCCGCCATGACCTACGAGCACATCGGCAAGCGTCCCAAAGCACTCGCACTCTTGCGCACCTGCTTGCAGAGCAAGTTTTCGGTTCAACACGTTGAAAACGAGCCGTTCCTCGCGGAGCTGCGCAAAGATGTTCGCTATCAGCGCCTCATTAACGGATTTTTGCACAGCGAGGCGTGTGAGGACTTATGAGCGCGCCCTGCGAAATCGAGCAAAGCCCGTCTTACGTGCGCGCACTCGCGCGTTCCGTCTGTGCGATCGTGTTTCGGGAAGCCGTCCTTCGTGAAGGCGACACCTACCGCCTTCTCCTCGACCAAGGACGGCTTCCCATTCGCGGCACCGGATTTTTAGTAGCCCCCAACGTCGTTGCCACCGCGCTGCACGTGGTCGGTCATTCAGGCGATGCGTACGCTCTCGTGTTCGACTTTGTCTCGCGTGAGGGCAACGCCCCTAGCCACATCGCCGCCGGCCACGTGCGCGACTCTTTGAGGCTCGACTCCGACGTGCGCGTGATCGCACCCGGCTACGTGTTCCTCCGCTTCGACGACCCCATTATCGAGCGCACGCCGCTCGCACCCTCGCCGCGCTTCGTCGCGCGCAACCAGCACGTGTTCGCCATCGGACATCCGGCGGGAACGACCATGAAGTATTTCCCGGCCGCGCGCGTCGTCGAAAGCGACAACAATCGTCCCGTGTTCACCGCGAGCGACGTCGGCACGACGTGCGGGAATTCGGGCAGCCCCTTTTTCTCAGCCGATCTTAACGACGGCAGCCACGACGTCGTCGGCGCCGTCATTGCCAGCATTACCCGGGGGAGACACGACGCTTGCGGATATTCGCAAGTCACGGCGGTGCGCACGACCCGCCTCGCCCATGCAGTTAACGCGCTCCATCCGGCGGCGTGCCGGATGCGAGTGGTGCACAACTAAACGGGAGGAGCAGACATGAACGGACAGGAAGACCAAACCTACCGGGTATTTCAACTCGTGATCAAACCCGACCCCGCCGGCGTCGATCCCTACGTCATCACCTGGTCGAACGGCGAGCGCTTACCGGACGCACGCATGAGTGTCCCCGCCGCGCAAACGCGCCGCTCCATCGTGAGCTGGAAAAACGAGATGGGGAAGGACATCGTGCTCGAGTTCTACGGGCAAACGTGGGACAAATCGCGCGCGTTGAAGCTCTTCAGCCACCACGCCGACCAAGTTGTCATTATGAAGGGTGACACCACCGAGATGGTGGTGCAGACATTCGCCGATGTGAAGGGGGCGCAGCGTTATTCCGACAACACGTGGGAAAACGAGCACGTGTACCGCATTCGCGATTATCCGTTGGGACAGCCGGGACCGGGCATCGTGGTGTGCCCGCCGGGACAGAATCCACCCTGTCAGTGATCCTTGAGCTCGCGGCGCAGCCAGGCCACCGCGAATGCCGTATCGCCCTTGATGGTGCGCTCCGACACGTTGAGCTCGGACGCGACTTCCTCGACCGTCAATCCGATCAGGAAGCGTAGCTCGACGACCAACGCTTGACGCTCGTTCAGCTCCTCGAGCCGGGTGAGTGCGCGGTCGAAGTCGATCATGTCGACTTTCGGAAAGACCACACCCGCCTCGTCGTAGAGCGTGATGTGCGCCACGCCGACTTTTCTTCGACGGGCCTCTTCTATCAGGATCCGCCGCATCGTGCGCGACGCCAGTCGCAGGAAATGCGCACGATTTTCCACCTTCGCGCCCGAGTTGACGAGACGCATGTACGCTTCGTGGACCAGTGCCGTCGATTGCAACGGATGATCCCGGCGCTCACCCGCCATGTGGCGGCGCGCAATCACGCGCAGGTCCTCGTACAGGCGCACGAAGAGCGCGTTGAGGTCGCTCGAGGGAGCGTTCTCCGGTGAAGGAATCGCAGGATTGGTAGACATGGGACGTAATCTCTCCCCAAGGCTACCACGCGGGGCGGGGCAAAGCTAGGTGGAGCTCTTTCCCGTCAGCCGCGAGAACACGCTGCGGATGCGTGCCGATGTGCCGCCCGCCGGCCGTGGTTTCGGGGGCCGCGACGCGACCCGCGGATAGTGCGGCAGCGACGGCACACGCATCAGCCCTTCCAAGTCCTCCGCGAATTTCTTCGCACTCGTGTAGCGCGCCGTGGGGTCGCGCGCCAGTGCTTTCTCCAGCACCGCGTCGACCTCTTTCGGAACACCGCGCACGATGCGACTCACCGCCTCCGCCTGCAGCTCCGGTATTTTTCCATCCGGGCCCGTTTGCGTGCCGTGAAACGGAACGTAGCGTGTCAGCATTTGGTAGAGAACTACACCTAGGCTATAGATGTCGCTTTGCGCCGTGGCCGAGCCGCCCGCTAGGACTTCCGGCGCCATGTAGCCCATCGTCCCCATCAGATCGCCCGTGCGCGAGAGGCGCGAATCCGACGAGCGCAGCGCGATTCCAAAATCCAGCACCATGATGGTGCCGTCGTTCGTCACCATGATGTTGCTCGGACTCACGTCGCGGTGAATGATGCCTTCCGCGTGCGCGTGCTGCAGCACGCGCGCCGTGTGCAGGGCGACCCGAACCGCTTCCGCCGGCGCGTACGGCTGCTCTTTCAAACGCTGGCGCACCGTCCGTCCTTCCACGAACTGCATCGCGATGTACGGCTCGCCCTCGTGTTCGCCCACGTCGAACACCGTGGCGATGCCCGGATGCGTGAGGCTCGACACCGCGCGCGCTTCGCGCAAGAAACGCCGACGCGGCGTCTCCTGCCGCGCATAAACCGGAAGCAGAAATTTGATCGCGACCTTGCGCCCCAGCACGTGGTCCTCCGCCTTCCACACCACCGCCATGCCGCCTTGTCCCTGCAGGTTGAGCACGCGATAGCGGCCCACCATGCTGCCCGTCAGGTCCTTGGGCTCTTCGGGGGGTTGCGAGCTCATGTTCTCGTATTTGCTTTCGGGGACGTGGTGCTCGAGGAGCGAGAGGACGTCGCGTTCCAAGTCCGCATCGCCGCCGCACGCCTGCGCGACGAAGGCGCCGCGCTCCGCTTCGGGCACCGCAATGGCGCCGTCGAACACCACAAAGGCTCGTTGATGCCGTTCTCGTTCGTGCATGAGGGCCACTCCAGGATATCAAAATCGGTCTCAGGATTTCGGTTTCCCTGGTATGCGATGAGAGGCGAGGAGTGGGGCAATCGGGTTGCCCGCTTTTGAGGGGGGTCGTCGCTTCTACATTTGAGGCGAAGGGGCCACCCGCGCCTCTTCATGATCGTTTGTCGTCACCTCTAGATCATGCCCCCACGGATCCCGGAAGTAGACTGAGATCGTCGTCTTGTGGTCTTGCACCGCCATCGGAGTGAGTCCCAGTCGACGTCCGTGGTCCACGAAGGCGAGGAACTCCGCGCCGCTCACACGAAACGCGACGCGTCGGAAACCGTCTTTGGTGGTCGCGTCCGTTTGCTCGCCTTCAAATAGCGCGAAGCACGTGCGTCCGCCGTCGCCGGAGATCATGAGCGGGCCGCCGCGATCGCGCGCCCAATGCTCGGTGGCGGGAACGATGGAGAGACCGAGGACGTCCTCATACCACGCCGCGGCGGCGTGGCGATCGGGGACGATGAGCTCGACGTGATCGATGGTGATGCCGCGGAAGAGGGCCGGCATGGGGGGATTCTAGACGGAACTCGATCTCCGCTCAAGCGTCAGCCGCTACAGGCCCGCGGACTGGCTAGTCGCGATCGAAGCCAATACGCCGCCGCTTTGGAACTTCCGCCGGGCTCATCAGCTCCCGGATCGCGGCGACAATCGAACGCAGCTGGCTGTCGTGATGTTCAAGGCGTCGCTCCAGTTCAGCCAGCTTCTCGCCCACTTCTCTGTTATTTGCAGCCGAACGGCGCAATGCCACAAACGCGCGCACCACGAAAACGCTCATTTCAAGGGCGCGCGGCGTATTCAATACGCTCGCTGCCATGAGCGCACCATGCTCTGTGAACGCATGTGGCAGTGTCCTTGCGAACTTCAGACTGGCGAGGTGGTCGCATTTTGCGACCACCTCGGCCTTTTCCTCGAAGCCTTACTCTCACCACGCGTTCGCCGCGTACCATTCGTGCGCCAAGCGCACCTGTTCCGTCCAGAACATTAGCCGGCGCGTCGGACTGGTGGATGTGAACAGCCCTAGCTCGTCGACGAAGCTCCAGAATCCTTCCCCCGGCTCTTGCGTGCCCTTGGCGGTTACCAGCGCACTCGCGAGAAACTTGCCGCGCTGGTAGGTATCCAAAGACAGACGGCCGAGGAGATCGCCGAGAATTTTGCGATCCTCATCGCTCCAGTCGGGAACGCCGAGCTCGAAGGGCGCGCCGCCACCGACGTTGGCCATGCGCAGCTCGAGGCCGTTGACGAGTTTGGAGTAGTGCACCAGCTCGCGCCTTTTTCCCACGGCTGCTATTCGACGCCCCAGCTCGGCCAGCGCTTCGGGGCACGCCTCGGAGTAGGGCCAGCGTTTGGCGGTCATCTTCTCGAGATTATCGCTCACGCGGCGAGTATACACCGGCCGCGCGCACGAAGTGTTTGAAAGACGACGGCACGGTACGTGAGGCGGTCGTATGCTGAGGACATGACGATACAAAGAATGGACAACGTCAGCATTATTGTCGACGACCTGGCAGGTGCGATCGCGTTCTTTACCGCGCTCGGTCTGAAGCTGGAGGGGCAGATGCCGGTCGAGGGACGTTGGGTGGACCGCGTCCTCGGACTCGAGGGCGTCAAGGTCGAGAACGCGATGATGCGGACACCGGATGGCCACGGCGGAGTCGAGCTGTCGAAGTTCGACCGGCCGGCGGCGATCAGCCCGGAGCCGAAGAACGCACCGGTGAACACGCTGGGGATACGTCGCATCATGTTCGCGGTCGACGACATCGACGACATGGTTGCGCGCCTGCAAAAAGCGGGCGCCGAGTTGGTCGGCGAGGTGGCGCAGTACGAGGACAAGTATCGGCTGTGTTACATGCGCGGTCCGGAGGGCATTCTGGTCGCGTTGGCCGAGCAGCTGTTCTAAAGCGTTACCCATAAGTAAACACCCATCTGCTCCCACGAAGTGTTATGCTGCGGGTCTACCACACGACTCGATATATCCCACCCCGACCCTTGGAGGTCGACATGATGAGAACCAAGAAAATAATCGCGGCATTGGGCTGCGTGCTTGCACTGACCGGCGCGACGATGGTGGCACTGGCCCAGGAAACCACGCCGCCTGCCGCAACCCCGCCGGCCGCAGCTCCCGCAGACGCAAAAGCTGCCGCGGCGGAGCACGTCGCCGCCATCAAGGCGAACTTGATGCAGAGCATGCAGAACTTGAAGGGCTACCAGTGGACCGAAACACAGGTCGTGAACTTGAAAGGCGAAGACAAATCCAACAAGCAGTTCAGCTGCTCCTACGGCGCGGACGGCAAGGTCGTCAAGACGCCGCTGGCCGCACCGGCCGCTGAGGACAAGGAAAAGCGCGGAGTGCGCGGGAAGATCGTCGAGAACAAGAAAGAAGAAATGGGCGAGTACATGCAGAGCGCGGTCGCCCTGGTGAAGAGCTACATTCCGCCGGACCCGGCCAAGATCCAGGCGGCGAAGGACGCGGGCCGAGTGTCGCTGACGGTGCTGGAGCCGGGCAAGCGCGTGAAGGTCGACATCAAAGACTACGAGAAGCCGGGAGATACGCTGGGCATCGAGCTGGATACGGCGACGAATCAGATTCTCGGGCTCACGGTCGCGAGCTATCTGGCCGACGCGAAGGACGCGGTGACGCTGGATGTGAAGATGGCGTCGTTGACCGACGGCACGGGATATCCGGCTAAGATCGTGCTCGACGGGAAGTCGCAGAACATCAAGGTGACGGTCAGCAATTCGGATTACAAGAAAATGGTGAACTGACGCGGGTTCAATCCGCGCACAGCGGTGAGTCACGGTGTCGCTCGCATCCAGCACGCGAGCGGCACCCGTGCATTCCGGAACGCCGGACGGCCGGGACCGTCGCGACATCGGCGAATACCAACTTCTCATCCCTTTCGGGTATAGTTCTTCAGCACACAGGAACCGTCGGCGTGCAGGCCGTCGGGAACACCTGTGCCCACTATCCGCCGCAATTTGCAGTGCGATGTTGAGAACGATGGAGGTTCCCTGTGCGAACCCTTCTCGGCTTTACCCTCTAGCCTCTTGTCATCGAGTTTGCGAGCCCGGCTCCGGCCCAGGCCCCGCCCCCTGTTTGGAGCCAGCGCTTCGGGGGGTCGGCCGGTGAGTTCGGTTGGGCCGCCGCGGTAGACGGTTCGGGGAACGTGGTGGTGACGGGGGCCTTCAGTGGCACCGTGGACTTCGGGGGCGGAAGCCTCAC
>JAICFA010000087.1 GCA_025923935.1 Candidatus Krumholzibacteriia bacterium | reverse complement strand
CATCCACCCGATTTTCGAGAAGGACGCGACGTTCGAGAATTATTCGTTAAGAGACGTTCACGCCCAGCTGGCCGACGCCGCGCGCGCACAGGGATTCGACGTGGTCGACCTACGCGACGCATTCCAGAAGTATCCCGCCGCGGCGTTGAAGCTCGACAATCCCCGCTACTACGATCCGTGGCACATGAGCGCGCTGGGTCACCGCGTGACCGCGGCCACAGTCGCGCCACATATACCTTGACACCTTCCGCGAGCGGCGCGGATACTTGCGCGTCGTTAACCCCTGAACGGGGTCGTAGTGATGAAAGTGAGGTGACGACCCCTCGGCGCGGTCCCATGCGCGCCGGGCTCTAATGGAAAAGGTTTTCCCGGGATGCCAAAAATGCAACAAGGGGCTGTTGCTGCCCCTTTCGGATTACGGTCGTGACGGTGCGCCGATCACGTACAAGGCGTGGGTCTGCAACAACCCGGACTGTGGATTCAATATTCGAATCGACAACGGGGAGATCAGCGTCGGACGCGATATCAGTACGTCAGTGAAGTAATCCTCGACGTTTACTCGTCGAAAGTCGGATAGGGAGGTCTCGTTTCGGGGCCTCCCTCTTTTATTTTGAGGAGCAGGAACACGAAGATGACGAGCGAGGCCACCACGATGCGGACGTCGGTCAAATAGACGGGAAGTGCACTGGCCTCGCGCTCCGACTGGAACGCGAGCTGTGCGAAGGCGACTCCGTTGAA
The DNA here is from genome assembly GCA_025923935.1 of Candidatus Krumholzibacteriia bacterium. Taxonomy (GTDB): domain Bacteria; phylum Krumholzibacteriota; class Krumholzibacteriia; order WVZY01; family JAKEHA01; genus JAKEHA01. Next base: position 10,002 of record JAICFA010000087.1, on the reverse strand, counting down.
GATGGCGTGCGCGATGATGGTGTAGGTGAGGTTGCCGGTCACATAATAGATGTAGCCCAGGAAGCAACCGAACACCGTGATCGAGACGAGCAGGTGCGCATTCAAGTGCACTGCACCGAAGGTAGCACCGGCCAGCAACACCGCGAGAACTGGGCGCATGTTGCGCGTGAACACCTGCTGGATCAAACCGCGAAAGATCACTTCCTCCGCAATCGGCACCAGCAAGCACAGCCCGGCGAAGGTGATGGCGAATTGCGTCGCATTGCTGGGCTTGAGCTCACGAATCGCCTCGGCATAATCCTCGGGGACGGGGCTGAAGCGCTGATTCACGACGTAAATCTGGTCGACCAGCACCACCACCGCAGCCGTCGCCACGATGACCAGGATCAAGCGGTGAATCTGCGGACGCGAGATACGCAGCTGTCCGCGCATGCCGCGGGGAAAACGGCGGAGCAAGAGGAATGCGGGGAGCAACAGTCCCACCAGCGCCGACGCACCGATACCGATGCGACTCGCACCCGCGGTCAGGAACAGTTGCTGGATATACATGCTCGAGAGCACGCAGCTGGCGCAAAAGAACAACAAGAAATAGTTGTTCACCATGGTGAAAACGTCGACGCGGACCGAGGTGTTGCTCTGGTTCTGTTGTTCCATTAGTATCCCGTTTTAGATGTAAGAAGAAGAGCCCGCGCGGGAGTATACATGATCAAAGCCGTCATCTTCGACCTCGATAATACGCTCACCGACTTCATGCGCATGAAGGAAAACGCGGTGGACGCCGCGGTCGACGCCATGGTCGACGCCGGCCTGCGCTTCCCCCCGGCCGAGATCAAGCGCAAGATATACGCCATTTACGAGAAGGAGGGGATCGAGTTCCAGAGCGTGTTCGACCACGCCCTGGCCGACCTCCTGGGCGAGGTCGACTTCAAGATCCACGCCGCCGGTATCGTGGGCTACCGCCGCGCCAAGGAGGCCTCGCTCGTCCTTTATCCTCACGTAAAGGTGACGCTGATCGAGCTCATGAAGCGCGGCATCAAGCTCGGTGTGGTCTCCGACGCTCCGCGCAAGGAAGCGTGGCTCCGCCTCTGCTACCTCCAGCTCCACCACATGTTCGACTTCGTCACCACCTTCGACGACACCGGCGTGCGCAAGCCCAGCCCCAAACCCTTCCAGCGCGCGCTCGATTACTTCCAACTCCAGCCCGGCCAAGCCATCATGGTGGGCGACTGGCCCGAGCGCGACATCGCCGGCGCGGGCGAGCTCGGCATGGTCACTGTCTTCGCGCGCTACGGCGACACCAAGGGAGCCAAGGAGAGCGGTGCCGATCACGACATCAACGACGTCTTCGAGCTGGTGGATATTGTCGATAAGCTGAACGCCCGCTAGCGCTCAAGCGTTATTCAACCAAGGAGCCTCGCAAATCGTATCAACGCGTAACTAAGCGCGGGTTTCATCGGTTGTGTGGTAGAATCAAAGACGCATCTTACTCCCATCTAGAGGCGAGTCGTGGCATTCAGACTACTTATCTCGGCCGGTCTTGTTCTTGGGCTTCCCACGCTATCGATTTCGCGAACTTGGTATGTCGCGGCAGACGGTTCCGGCGACGTTCCGACCATTGAAGCAGCGGTAGATAGTTCCGATGCAAACGATGTCATTCTGGTTGGAGCTGGCACGTTTGACATTGGTGTTGAGGAAATTGCGCTTCGGCTGAAACCGAATACATCGCTTATTTCAGAATCCGGCCCCGCATTAACAATCTTGCAGCCGGGAGGAGGCCTTGCGCAGCCTCTCACACTAGGATTGACTGATGGTTGCGAACTATCAGGATTTACAATTCGGAGGGCCGGTTTAGCGACTATCTCGGCTTACGGGGACGGCGTTGAGATTCGAGACAACATTATCGAGTCATCCGTTCAGGGGATAGTTACGGATGGCGCCGTTTCTATCCATCACAATCTCATTCTAGGTGGCGGTGTCGCGATCACCATTTATGACGCCTCGCCAGGCATTACCTTTATCAACAACAATATCGTAATAGGTCAAATTGATCGCTGTGATGGAAATGTATCCATTTCCTGCAACGATGTCACGGTTCCATCCAGTTGTGTCCAGTATGGTGCGACCAACTTTAATCTCGACCCTCTTTTTTGCGGAAACGGCAGCTATTATCTTAACGAAACTTCTCCCTGTGCTCCAGGCAATCATCCAAACGGTAACAACTGTGGATTAATTGGACCGTTGCCCGTCGGATGCGGTCCCGTAACCGTGCGCCCAATGAGTTGGGGCGCGATAAAAATTCTTTATGACCGCCGATGATCCAGGCTCGATCTCTGCGCCTGAGGTGGACGTATTGTTGGTTCGACCCGCGTTAAGCGAGATCGAAGCTCTCTCCGTATTGCCGACGTAATGCGCGTTCTCACAGCCGAACAGATGCAGAAGGTCGACGCGGAGACGACCGCGCGCGTCGTGCCGGGCATCGAGCTGATGGAGCGGGCGGGACGCGGCGTGGCGAAGGCGATCCTCGCGCGTTACGGGAAGGCCGGCAAAGCGTGCATCTTCGTCGGGCCGGGGAACAACGGCGGCGACGGGCTGGTGGTGGCGCGCTTGGTGTGCGAAGCGGGGTGGAAGTGCTCCGTTCATCTGCTCAAGACGTCTGATCTCACCCCCGACACGTCCAAAAACTACCAACGACTCGAACAAAAGAGCATCAATGAGATCGATGCGAGCCGTCCCGATTGGACGAAGCTCGCCACCGAAGACCTCGCGGACGCGACGGTGATTGTCGACGCCATCTTTGGTACCGGCTTCAAGGGCGCGCCGCGCGGACGCTCGGCGGAGATGATCGCGCTCATCAATGCGACCAAGGCGGCGCTTAGGACGCCGGTCATCGCGATCGACATTCCTTCCGGAGTCGACGGAACCACAGCGGAAGTCGCGGGCGAAGCGATTCGCGCAACCGCGACGCTCACCATCGGTGTGCCGAAGACGGGCTTGTTGTTTTATCCGGGTAAGGAGCACGTGGGCGAGCTGTCGGTTCGCGACATCGGCTTTCCGCCCGTGCTCATCGACGCGCATTCGAGCCCGTGGTTCTACCTCGACGAAGACGCCGCGGCGAAGAAACTCCCCAAGCGCCGCCCCGACATTCACAAATACGAAGCGGGCCGTCTGCTCTTGATCGCGGGGAGCGATGCGTATCGCGGCGCGGCCTTGCTCGCCGCGGAAGCGGCGCTGCGCGGCGGCTGCGGCATGGTGTACTTCGCGGTTCCGGAAGGAATTCGCGCCGAGGTTTCGGTGGCACTGCGCGAAGCGGTGACGATTCCGCTGCCGCAGACCAAAGATGTCACCATCGGCCGCGGCGCTCTGGAAGTCCTGGAAGAGTACCGAGAGAAAGCGGACGCGATTGCCATCGGTCCGGGACTGGGTCGCAACGACGAGACGGACGAGTTCGTGCGCAAGTTCGTCTCACTATCGAAGCGTCCGGTGGTGCTCGACGCCGATGGCTTGATGGCATTCCCGGATCACACGAGCGAATTTGCTACCGCGCATGCGCCCATCGTCATCACACCGCACGGCGGAGAAATGAAAAAGCTAGTTCCAGACTCGGGAGACGGAACTCCCGTGGAGAAGCTCGCGGAGACTATCGAGCTCGCGAGGCGACTCGGAGTGATTCTCGTCCGCAAGGGTGCACCCACGCTGGTCGCGTCGCCCGACGGCGACGCATACGTGAACGTCACCGGCTCGTCGGCGCTCGCGACGGTCGGGACCGGCGATGTGCTGGCCGGCCTCCTGGGGAGTCTCATCGCCCAGGGAGCGACCCCGCTCGATGCGGCCTGCATCGCCTGTTTCCTCCACGGTCGCGCCGGGGAGCTGGCGGCGGCGGAAAAGGGCGTGCGCGGTGTGATCGCGGGCGACCTCATGCCGTTACTGGGCGCCGCCATGCGGTCGCTCGAATCCCGCGCCCCGGCCTAAACGCGGCGGCGAGCCGTCCGGCGCGGCCTATCCACATTAATTCCCGCCGGGCCAAACCTTCGCCGTTGACACCCCGGTCGCGCCGCCGTACAACTACCCTTTCTGTCGACCGGGGCAGCCAGTGGGCGTTCCGTCGATCCCCCGCTCAAGAATCCGCTCAGGAGGGTTGGTGTGATGGAGAAGCGATCTCCCGCAGAAGTCCTTAAATTTGCCAAAGACAAGGGTGCCAAAGTTCTCGACCTCAAATTCGTCGATTTCCCCGGCACGTGGCAGCACTTTAGCTTGCCCATCGGTTCGCTCGAAGCGTCGTCGTTCGAAGACGGCTTCGGCTTCGACGGATCCAGCATTCGCGGTTGGAAGCACATCAATGAGAGCGACATGCTCGTCATTCCCGACCCCGACACGGCGTTCATCGATCCGTTCACCAAAGACGTGACGCTGTCGCTGATCTGCAACATTTTCGATCCGATCACCAAGGAGCGCTACTCGCGCGACCCGCGCGGTATCGCCAATAAGGCGGAAGCCTACGTGAAGAGCACGGGGCTCGCGACCGACATCTACTTCGGCCCCGAAGCGGAGTTCTTCATCTTCGACGGCATTCGCTTCGACGCACAGCCGCAGCACTCGTTCTTTTATATCGACTCGGCGGAAGGCGCGTGGACGACGGGCAACGGCGATTCACCCAATCTCGGTTACAAGCCGCGCTTCAAGGAAGGTTACTTCCCGGTCCCGCCCGCCGACTCGCTGCAAGACATTCGCAGCGAGATGATGCTCGAGATCATGAATCTCGGTATCGAGGTGGAGGCACAGCACCACGAAGTGGCGACGGCGGGGCAGTCTGAGATCGACCTCAAGTTCGACACGCTGGTGCGCATGGCGGATCGCTTGATGACGTACAAGTACGTCATTCGCAACGTCGCGCACCGCCATGGCAAGACGGTGACGTTCATGCCGAAGCCCATCTTTGGCGACAATGGCTCGGGCATGCACTGCCATCAAAGCTTGTGGAAGGACAAGACACCGCTCTTCGCCGGCAACAAGTACGCGGGTTTGAGCGACATGGCGCTGCACTACATCGGCGGATTGTTGAAGCACGCGCCGGCCTTGTGCGCGTTCACCAACCCGACCACCAATTCGTACAAGCGTCTCGTGCCGGGCTACGAAGCTCCGGTCAATCTGGCGTACTCGCAGCGCAACCGCAGTGCCTCGGTGCGCATTCCGATGTACTCGCAGTCGCCCAAGGCGAAGCGTGTGGAGTTCCGCTGCCCGGATCCGACGTGCAATCCGTACATCGGCTTCGCCGCGATGGTGATGGCGGGCTTGGACGGCATCCAAAACCGCATCAACCCGGGTGAACCGCTCGACAAGAACATCTACGATCTACCGCCCGAGGAAGCGAAGAAGGTGCCGCAGGCGCCGGGCTCGCTCAATCAGGCGCTCGACGCGCTGGAGAAGGACCACGACTTCTTGTTGAAGGGTGACGTCTTCACCAAGGACGTCATCGAGACGTGGATCGACTACAAGCGCGAAAAGGAAGTGGGGCCGATGTCACTGCGGCCGCACCCATACGAGTTCTTCTTGTATTACGACGCCTAGCAGGGTTGCCTCTGGTGGGGCGACAAAGAGGGCCCGGTTCGCGCAAGCGAGCCGGGCCTTCGTAATTTCTATAAAGACATGCTCACGACGCCGGCTTCTCGGCCACCACCCACGCGGCGGTCGTAGCCAGATCCGATCGCGATTTTCCGGAAAATTGCGCGTCGACGTGGAAGCTCGCACCGTCCAGTTGCGCGAGACCGCGCTCGTCTTCGTAGCGACGGCACGAGACAACGCGCAAGCCCGCCTCTTCGAACAAACGCAGGTGGTCATCAATGCGCAGCCGGTTCATGAACATGAAGCGATTGCCGGCAATCGTTCTCCACTCGTCGTCGTCGAACTGCAAGAAGTTGAGAGGCGAAATCGTTCGGTCCGAGTGCTGGAAATGGTCGCTCAGATCGATGCGATGCAGCACCTTTCCTCCTGGGCGCAAGACGCGGACGGCCTCGCGGTGGATGGCCTGTAGCGCGGCGACGGGAATGTGCTCGAGCACCATGTGCGAGACCTCGAAGTCGAGGGAGTTGCTCTCGAAGGGGAGTTGGGCCGCGTCGCCGGGCGCGATGTAGTCGATCGAGCAGAGACGAAACAGGTCGTCGATTTGCCACGACCGCGAGTCCAATTGCGCTAATGCGTCCAGCCGGTTCTGGTACAGCCGCGCCCCGAGGAGCGACTCGAGGCGCGCGCGGTGCTCGTGCATGAACCGCACGTCGCGGCGCACCAACGCGGGTTTGAGGTATCGATTGACGTCTACGGTGACGACGGATCGCGCCCCGCACAACCATAGGGCGATGGGGACATTGACCCGCCACCCGGTGCCCAGATCGAGAAAGCGCCCGTCCACGGGAGACGCACCGGCCGTCTCCAGCATCTCGCAAAAATCGAGCGTCGCCTGCACGCGTTCGGTGGGGTCGATGCGCCGCATGTTCCCCATCCGCCGCTGCAGCCAGTAGTAGGCCGGGTTGGCGAGGGCCGGCGGGAGTTTTGCCAGCGTGTTTTGAATCGCCGCTTTGACGCGCCAGTTCATGTAGATGGCCTTCGGATTCTAGAAGGATGCGTTCAGGACAAATGCGATCTTCTGATCGCGAATGCTGGGCAACACGGAGAGGTGGTCGATGGGAACGTTTTCCCACGTGTCGGATTTGATCAGGCCGCCAATCAACGTACCCGGTGCGGCGCAGAAGATCGTCAACCCAATGAAGGAGGCGGCCATGTCGGATCCGCTCTGTTCTTCCCCGAGTGCAACCGCCAACCCGCCCAAAACGAATCCGGTAACCGCCCCGATGGCCGCTCCTTTGCCCCAATTCCTGTGGCGACCTTCGTAGCGCTGTACGCGTTCGATCCAGGCGCGATCGATCGGCACGATCGTGTCGTCGCGCGCGATGGTAATCGAGTCCGCGTTCGCGCCAACCCACCTGCCCTCGACCTTGCGGCCCGACTCGAGCTCGAGGCGGACGCGGTCACCTTTCAACATCTGCGCATGCGGGGACGTGGCAAGCCCGAGTAGGGCAGCCAGCACGTAGAGAGGGAGGAATGATGTCTTCGTCATAGCCCGAGTTTGGAATTGACGCGCGCGTATCATACAATGACGTCATGCCACGCACCATGCGAAAGCCGCCTGCGGCACGGTCGCCGGTAGTAGCACTCACCTCGCGCGACCAATTCGTCGCGGAGACCAAGGGCTACTTCGTCCTGCTCACCAAGCCGCTCATCGAGGTCGGCACCAAGAAGACGGGCGGACGCGAGTTCGTCGCGGCGTATTCCCGCATGGTCGACACGGCGGTCGGCCTGGTCTTCCAGCGCGCCGTCGAAGAGCACGGCCGTCGCGCCGACGATGCCGACATCGCGGTGATCGCGATGGGTGGCTACGGCCGCTCCGAGCTGGCCCCGTACTCCGACGTCGACATACTCATCGTGTGCGGCAAGAAGACGCCGGCGGTGGAAGCCATTGCGAGCTCGTTCATCCGGCTCATGTGGGACATGGGCTTCGAGCTCGGCCACGCGGTGGAGTCGCTGGTGGAAGCGGACACCGCCCTCACGCGCGACATCGACACCAAAACGGCACTGATCGAAAGTCGCTGGGTGTGCGGCTCGAAGCGGGTAGCGCGCGCGCTCGAGCGCAAGATCGCGCGCATTCGCACTAGCGATCGCGAAGAGTACTTGCGCCGCAAGATCGACGACGCGCTCGCGCGGCACGACAAGTACGGAAACAGTTTCCAGCTCATCGAGCCCAACGTGAAGCTGTCGCCGGGCGGGCTGCGCGACTATCAAACGTTGGTGTGGCTGGGACTCGCGGGGCGCGAGCCGCGCGGGTTGGCGGCGTTGCGGCAGAAGGGACTGCTGCTGCGCGGTGAGCGCGGCGAGCTGCACGCGGCCTACGATTTTCTGCTGCGTGTGCGCGTCGAGATGCACATCGCGACGCGCTCGAAGCAGGACCAGCTCACGGTCGCGGTGCAGCAGGAGCTCGCGAAGGCGCTGGGCTTCACTCCGCGCGGCGACCACCTGGCGGTGGAGTTCTTCATGCGCGAATACTACCGCCACACGCGTACCATCTTCCGCATCACCCAAGACTGCGTCGACACGTTGGGCGGTGGCGCCGACATTGGCATCTTGCTCGGCAAGTCGCGCCTCAAGAAAGACGAGTCGAAACTGGATGTCCCGCTGCGGCTGCCCACCCTGCGGAAAAATCCACTGATCGTGTTCCAAAAGCAAAAGGCGAGCGGGCAGACGCTGGCGCGCGCGCTGCGCCGGCGGTTGGAAACCATCGTCCAGGATGAGTTGAGCTCGGCAGACGTGGTGGAGCGAATGCGCCGCGGGTTTCCATCGCTCCTCGACGACGACGCCAACGTGGACTTGGTGGTGCGCTCGCTCCACGAGACGCGCTTCCTGATGAAGATCATCCCCGAGTACGACCAGCTCACGTGCCTCAAGCGCTACGATCTGTATCACCACTATACCGTCGACGATCACAGCTTCAAGGTGCTGGCGAACTTGGTCGAGCTGGGGCGCAGCGATCCGGCCTCCGACGATCCGTTGGTGCGGCTGTACACCGAGCTGCCCGAGAAGCGCGTGCTCTTTCTCGCCGCCCTCTTGCACGACGTCGGAAAAATCGAAGGGCGCGATCACGCCAAGAAGGGCGCGGTGCTCTCGCGCACCATCTTGAAACGGCTCGCCGTTCCGCAGCACGAAATCGACATCGTGAGCGACTTGATCGAGAACCATTTGTTGATGTCGCACTTCAGCCAACGCCGCGACCCGACCGACATCGGCACGCTGACCGCATTTTGCGACCGCGTCGGCAATCGTACGCGGTTGAAGTTGCTTTGCCTGCTCACCTACGCCGACTATCGAGCGACGTCACCGCTGGTGTGGAACGAGTGGAAGCGGACGCTGCTTTGGGAGCTGTACGTGCGCGCCTACGATTTCATGGCGCGGCGCGAGAAGCAGCCGGAGGACGTGTACCGCCAGCACAAGGAACATCTGCTAGACGCATTTCCCGAAGGCGCCGAGCGCAAACGGGCGCTCACGCACCTCGATCTCTTGCCCGGCGGCTACTTGCTCACTATGACGCCGGAAATGGTGCGGGACCATTTGCGAATGATCGACCGGTTGGACGGCGAACCCGTGGTGGTGAGCCATCGCTTCGTGGGGACGGCGCACGAGGTGACATTCTGCACCCATGACAAGCCGTATCGCCTCTCCGAGCTATGCGGTGTGCTGGCGATCAACAACTTCACCATCTTGAATGCGTTTGCGTTTACGCGTCGCGACGGCAAGGTGATCGATGTGTTCGTGGTGGAGTCCGTCGACCGCGGCGAGGCGCTCGCGCCGGACGAGTTGCTGCTCCGTTTGGAGCGCATTCGCACCCACTTGCTGGATGTCTTCGGCGGCAAGCTCGACCTCGAGTCTGCCACCAAGCAGCACGCGCATCGCTGGCGCCGCGTCGCGAAGAGCGGCATTCCCGTGGCGATCCAGGTGAACTTCGAGAACGACCTATCCCAGGACTTCACCATCATCGACGTGTTCGCGCAAGACCGTCCCGGTTTGCTCTACACGATTACGCGCACACTCTCGCAGCACGGACTCGCCATCGAGCGCGCCAAGATCTCCACCGAAGGCGGACGGGCCATCGACTCGTTCTACGTGGGGAAGATCGCGGCGCCGGAACGGCTCAACGAAATTCGTGACGATTTGGAAGTTGCCGTCGGCTGATAGCGCCTGGACGGGACCTGTCATTCAGCAGTCCACTGCGCTCGGGCCTACCGCGACTACGCACTAGTAGTCCCTCGCTTGTGGGCGCCCGCTGAATGCCACACGTGCATGCCCCACCAGCGCGACGGTGTCGCCGCTGGTTCAGTCGATTGGATTCGCGTTGGGTGAAAATCACCTTCAGAGCGACGGTAACAACACTTTTCACAAGACACGGTGGACGCAGCGGTTGTT
>JAICFA010000086.1 GCA_025923935.1 Candidatus Krumholzibacteriia bacterium | reverse complement strand
CAAGGTGCGCGCGGGCCTGGCAGCGATACGCGGGCGACTCGAGTCACGCATGTCGGCCGCTTCGCGCCGCGTCCTCGACGAGATTGCGCTCTTGGGTGAAAGCCACGGCGGCCTGCATTCGCGCGAACGTTTGGTCAAGCGCCTCGACTCGGCCCTACGATTGATCGTTCGCGAGCTCGGCGCCACCACCGGGTTTGTCGCGATTCCGTCGCCAGCCAAGACGGGCTGGCAGATTGCCACGCGCCAGGGGATCGTAGCGCGCGACGCTCTGGAAGTGATCGCGTGGTACCAAGCGGGCACGCGCGGTTCGGTGGTCGTCGCCGACGTGGAGCGAGAACCGGGCCTGGCCCCGGTTCGGGCACGTGCCGGTATCGCGGGAATGCTGCTGGTCCAGGAGCTAGCGTTCGAAGGCGAGTCACACGGTGTGGTCGCGGTCCTCAAGAATTCCGCAACGCGCGCTCCCATCGGCCAGGATGCGCTTCACCTGGTGGCTGCGTTCGCGAGGGCCATCGCGCTATCGCTGCGCGCGATTCTCAACGTCGAGCAGCGCAGTCGTGAGGTCGCCCGCTCGGGCGACCGATGCTTCCCGAACATCGTCACCGACAACCCCGGGATGATTCATCTCCTCCAATTGGCCGAGCGCGCCGCGCGCTGCGATGCCACCGTGCTGTTGCAGGGCGAAACCGGGACGGGAAAAGGACTAATCGCCGATGCGATTCACCGGCTGAGCGAGCGCCGCGATCGTCCCTTCGTGCATGTCAACTGCGCCGCACTCCCCGAGCATCTCCTCGAGTCGGAGTTGTTCGGACACGTGCGCGGGGCGTTCACCAACGCCTACTTCGACAAAGACGGCCTGTTGATCGAAGCCAACGGCGGCACCATCTTCCTCGACGAGATCGGCAAGACGTCAACGGCGATGCAGGGCAAACTCTTGCAGTTCTTCGACTCGCGCAAGGTGCGCAAGGTCGGCTCCAACGAGCACATCGACGTCGACGTGCGCGTCGTGTGTGCGTCGAAGACAAACCTGCTGAAGATGGTCGACGAGGGACGTTTCCTCGAAGACTTCTACTATCGCATCAACGATTTTCCGCTGACCGTGCCGCCCTTGCGGGAGCGTCCCGAAGATATCCCGCTGCTCGCGCACCACTCCATCGGCAAGGTGGCCCGTGACATGTCGAAGGCAATCGACGGCACCACCCCCGAGTTCATGCGAGCACTATTCGACTACCATTGGCCGGGCAACGTGCGTGAGTTGGAGAAGGTCTTGAAGCGCGCCATCATTCTCGCTAACCACGGTGACCGTCTCGACGTTGCTCACCTCGCGTCCGAGGTGCTGCACGGCGCGGAGCCCGAGGCGGTGTCGGCGCGAGAATCGGCCGCTACCCTGCGCGCGCGCATCGAGCAAATCGAAGAGTCGATGATCTCGGAAGCGCTGCGCCGGCGCGCCGGCAACAAGTCGCAGGTAGCGGTCGAGCTCGGCATCAGCTATCCCAGCCTCCTCTCAAAGATCAAACGCTACAGCATTCAGTAGCTCGCTGCGGGCGGACAACACCCCGTCTCCCCTCGCCGCAATGGCTCCGACGGACTGGAACGTCGCTTGCAGAATTTTCAGTGCTGCCCGCGCCTTGGCTGAAATGCGCCCAGTTTGGCGTGGGATGCGCAACGAAAATGAGCAATCCCCAGCGACCCAAATCACCCTCTGGCGCGGCGACGGCCGTCCGCCCCGACGACGGGTTTGCCCTGACCGCGATGCTGTCCGCCCTGGGGGAGCGAAAGCTCCTGCGGGCGGAAGATCTCGAGCTGGCGGAGCGAACGTTTGCGGCGCGGCGCGAAGCACTGGCCGCCACCTTGCGCTCGCGCGGCGACGACGCTCCGGCGTACGTGTCGCCGCTCGAAGTGATCGCGGACTTCCGCTTTCCCAGCCCCAATCCAAAGCGCGAGTTCTTGGACGAGGAAGAGCTGTGCCGCGTGTTTGCCGCGCACACCGGGGTGACGTTCTCGCGCATCGACCCGCTCAAGCTGGATGCGCGCACGCTGGTCGCCATCGTCTCGAAGGCCTTCGCCTTAAAGGCGCTGGCGGTTCCCATCAAGCTCGACGGACGCCGCCTGGTGGTGGCCATGGTGAATCCGTTCGACAAGCGCGCCATCGCCAACCTCGAGCACGCCACCGGCTACGCGGTCGAGCCGGTGCTGGGGCTGCGCGGCGAGATTCTGAAGACGATCAACGAGATCTTCGCCTTCGAGCGCAGCGTGCAAAAGGCGGAGCGGCAGCGCGCGGCCGCGTACGACGTGGGCAACTTGGAGCAGTTGGTGGAAGTGACGACCGCCAACGCCGAGGCGTCGGACCATCACGTGGTGCGCGCGGTGGAACTCTTGATGCAGTACGCCTTCGACCAACGCGCCAGCGACATTCACATCGAGCCCAAGCGCGAGCGCTCGCTGGTGCGACTGCGCATCGACGGCCGCCTGCACGACACGCACACCATTCCCAAGCAAGTGTACGCGGGCTTCGTGTCGCGCATCAAGATCATGGCGCGTCTCGACATCGCCGAAAAGCGCCGGCCGCAGGACGGCCGCATCAAGATCGCGCACAAGGACAGCGAGGTGGAGCTGCGCGTGTCGACGGTGCCGGTGGCCTTCGGCGAAAAGGTGGTCATCCGCATCTTCGACCCCACGCTGCTCTTGCAGGACATCTCGTCGTTGGGGTTTACCCCCGAGCAGCGCGGATCGTACGAGCGCCTGTTGAAGCGCCCGCACGGCATCATTCTGGTCACGGGTCCCACGGGCAGCGGCAAGACCACGACGTTGTATTCCTCGCTGCAGGCGGTCGCGTCGCCGGAAACCAACGTCATCACCATCGAGGATCCCATCGAGATGGTGCACGAGCCGTTCAACCAAATCGCGGTGCAGGAATCGGTCGGCATCACCTTCGCCAACGCGCTGCGCAGTGTGTTGCGCCAGGACCCGGACGTCATCATGGTGGGCGAGGTTCGCGACACCGAGACCGCGCAGTATGCGGTGCAGGCGGCACTCACCGGCCACTTGGTGTTCTCGACGCTGCACACCAACACCGCAGTCGGTGCGGTGACGCGACTGCGCGATTTGGGAATCGAGCGTTTCTTGATTGCGTCGACGGTGATCTCGCTGGTGGCGCAACGGCTGGTGCGGCTGGTGTGTCCGTCGTGCGCGGAACCCGACGAAGTGAGCGCCGAAACGCTGGCGTCGCTGGGGCTGGCGGACGCCGAGCTCGACTTGTCGCGCGTCAAGCGCGGCGCGGGATGCGAGAAGTGCCGCAAGACCGGCTATTTCGGGCGCGCCGCCGCCTTCGAAGTGATCGATGTCACCGACCGCATTCGCGTCATGATTCGCGACGGCGCCGACGAGACCGACATCGTACGCGCCGCGCGCAAGGAAGGCGCCGAGCCGCTCATGTCGAACGCGGTGCGAAAACTACTCGCCGGCCGTACCACGGCCGAAGAGATCCTGCGCGTCATTCCCGCCACCTGGTAACAAAAAAAAGGCGACCGCGCTGCGGACGCCTTTTTTCGAAACACATGTTCGCGTCGGATTACTGATCCCAGCTCTTCACCTTGCCGTTTTCGAATACGATGTCGCGGAAGCGTCCCGCCGTCGCGGTCGGATAGCGCCAGCGCTCCTGCACGACACCGTTGCGCTCGTTGCGCTCGGTGGAGGCAGGTTTGCCCCACGAGGCGAGGGCCGCTTCCGGCCCCATGCCGGCCACCAGATCGTGCGTCATGATGAGCTTGGCGTTGTCCTTGCCGAACTCGCGGATGAAGCGCACGTGACGCAAGGTGGGATCTTCGAACCAGAAATACTCGGCCAGCGACGAGTCGATTTTCGCCTCGGTCAGCGGTTTGCCAAGGCTCAGACCCTGCACGACGCGGTTCTTTTTCTTCAACGTCTCGACGGTGACCGAGCCGGCCTTGAACATACCGACGTCGACGATCTTGACCTTCTCGTCGCGCGCGATGGTTCCGCCTTCGCCCAGATCCTGAATCGGCACGCGCGTCCACACGTAGCGGTCCTTGTACTTGGTCATGATCTTCTCTTGGACTTCGAGCGGCACGTCCTGGCTGACGACTTCCTTGACCGACGAGCACGCTGCCGTAGCCAGGGCCAGCACCGCGATCGGCACGAGCTTTCTCATTCGCGACTCCTTGTACATCGGTTTCGAAATGTGGGGCGTGTTTTTGCTCAAGTTACGCCGACGTAGTGCTCGACCGACATGCGGTCGCCCGACTCGTCGACGTCGATTGTGATGACGTCGATGCGCGGCGAGCCGGTCTCGCCGGCCGCGCGCGCGATGCCCGCCAGCGCCACGCGCAATCGCGCCAGTTTGCGCTCGTCGATCGACTCCGCCGCCGTTCCGAATCGCCGTCCCCAGCGCAGCTTCACTTCCACCGCGACGATCGCACCACCGCCCGCAACCACGAGGTCGACCTCGCGGCGCGCGACGCGCACGTTCGCGTCCACGATTCGGTAACCCTTCAACTTGAGGAAGGCGGCTGCGATCCGCTCACCCAACTCCCCACTGGCTTTCGTGCTCATCCTCCACCTCCACCACCCATGCCACTTTCACGCGCAACCCCGTGGTATTACTAGAACATCGACGGCTCGTTTGCAACCACTTTTCCCAAGAAGGAGCGGCGGTGCACCGCCGCGGTCCCGTGCGCGGCGATGGCCGCCAAATGATCCCGGGTGCCGTAACCCTTGTTCTGATCGAAATGATACGCCGGAAACGCCCGGTTCAAACGGCGCATGAAGCGGTCGCGCGCCACCTTCGCCACAATGGACGCCGCGGCCACACACAGGCTCTTCGAGTCGCCCTTGATAACGGGGACCACGTGCGAGTACGGCCACTGGATGCTTTCGCGGCCGTCGATCAACACCAGATTGGGCTTCAATCTCAGGGCGGCGACGGCGCGGTGCATTGATTGCAGCGTCGCGCGCAGAATGTTGTCGCGATCGATGACGGCGGGATGGTTGAACGCAATCCCTACCGAAATGCAGGATTTGATGATGTCGTTGAAGAGAGATTCGCGGTCGTCTTCCAGGACGGCCTTGCTATCGTAGATGCGAACCAAATCGCAGTCGTCGCGCAGCACCACGGCGGCGGCCACCACTGGTCCCGCTAAGGCACCGCGGCCGGCTTCGTCAACGCCGGCAATGGACAAGTATCCGCGCGTCGCAAGTTCGCGGTCGAACTCGACGAGAGAGCGGAAGCGAGCACGGATAGCGGCCTCGGCGTCAACACCGTCGTTCGCTTGGTGCAGCGAACCTGCCTTCGTCGACGCAGAGCCCGCACGACCGGGCCGCTTACTCGGCCTTTTCGTGCTTCTCTTGGATGCGGGCCGCCTTGCCAACGCGCTTCCTCAAGTAGTAGAGCTTCGCACGACGAACGCGTCCGCGACGCAGCACTTGAATCGACTTGACGTTGGGAGAGTGGATGGGAAACACACGCTCGACACCGACACCCGAGCTCACTTTGCGCACGGTGAAGGTCTCGGCGATGCCGCGGCCACTCTGCTTGATGACGACTCCCTGGAACGCCTGCTCGCGCTCCTTGTTGCCTTCGACGACACGCACCATGACCTTGACGCTGTCGCCCACGCGGAAGTCGCGCGCCTTCTTGGTGAGCATCCGCTGTTCGATCCGGTCCATGAGGTTCATGTCACTTCCTCCTTCAAATCCTATTCGTCCAGAAGATCCGGGCGATAGCGCTTGGTTCGCTCCCGCGAGTTGGCGCGCCGCCATTTTTCGATCTCGGCGTGGTGCCCCGACATCAACACGTCGGGCACCTTGAGGCCGCGATATTCGGCCGGGCGCGTGTACCACGCGCAATCCAGCATCCCTTCGCGGCCCGCCGCGAACGAGTCGGTGTGGGCGGATTCGTCGTCGCCCAGTACCTCGTCCACCAGCCTCACGACCGCCTCGATCACCGCCGCCGCCGCCACTTCCCCGCCGCTCAGCACGAAATCGCCGAGCGAGATTTCTTCGGTTACCACGAGCTCACGCACACGCTCGTCCACACCTTTGTAGCGCCCGCAGATGAAGGTGAGCTCGGCCTGTTTCGAAAACCGTTCGGCCTCGCTCTGCGTGAAGCGCTTGCCCGCCGGGCTCATGAGAATCACCGGACTGCCGGAGGCACGGTCCAGGCTTTCCACCGCGTCGACGATGGGGGGGGCCATCATCACCATGCCCGCGCCGCCGCCAAACGGGGCGTCATCCACGGTGCGGTGCGCGTCGCTGGTGAACTCGCGCGGGCTCACCGCGCGAAACGCCACACGGCCCTTTTTCTTCGCCACCCCCAGCATTCCCGTGGCGAAGAACGACTCCATCGTCTCCGGGAAAATCGTCACCACATTGATGCGCATCGTCACGCGTCGAGAAGACCCGGTATGACCCGGATGACGATCTCTTGCTTGTCTTCGTCGCGCGATACGATGAACGCGGGCACGGCCGGAATCAGCGCCACCTTGCCGTTCTCGTCGGTCACTTCGTACACGCTCTGCTCGGGTCCGAAGAGCACATTGGTCACGTTGCCCAAATGACGCCCATCGTCGGTGCGAACGCTCATGCCCATGGCCTGGTGCGGGCGCTCGCGCTCGGGCAGCGGCACGTCGATCTGCGTGCCGTCGAGGAACAAGTCCTCGCCCACGATCTCTTGCGCGTCGTCGCGGTTGTCGACACCGTCCAGCTTCACGATGTACTGGCCGCCATGCGGCTTGCCGTATTCCACCGTCACCGCGCGCTCGTTCTCTGGATCGGTCTCGCGCGCGATGAACAGCACCTCGGACTGGAGAGCTTCGGGCCAAAAGTCGTCGGAGGCGTACAGCTTCAACTCGCCGCGAAGGCCGAACACCTTCACGAAGCGCCCCAGATGGATCTTGTCGGTCATTCCTTGATCTCGAAAATCACTTTCTCGCCCGCGTTGCTGGCCGCGGCGTTGACCAACGTGCGGATGGCGCGCGCGGTCTGTCCGTTCTTGCCGATCACCTTGCCCAGGTCGGCCGGATCGACCGTCAGCTCCATCACCACGTAGTTCTCCTTCGTCGCGGGCGTCACCTTGACCGATTTGGTGTCGTCGACCAGCGAGATCGCGACGTATTCGATCAACGCCTTGATGGATTCTTGGCTCGCCTGGGGCATGTCACTCTTGCGGTAACCGCGACGTTACGCGCTCTCGGCGGCAGCACCGCTCTTGGCCTTGGCAGCCGCCTTCTTGGACACCTTCTTGCCCGCGTAACGCGCGCGGCGCGCGTCGGCGGTCAAGCCCTTGGTCTCGGTTTCCTGCATGGCCGCGAGCTTCGCCTCGATCTGATCGGCGGGCACGCCCTGCTTCACCAGCACCCACTTCTTGAGGGTACCGGTCCGTCGTAGCAAACCTTCGACGTTGGTGGACGGAATGGCACCGTTCGCCATCCACTTCATGATGAGTTCTTCCTCGATCTTGATGTTGGGTGGATTGGTCAACGGATCGTAGTAACCCAGCTCTTCGATGAAGCGGCCGTCGCGGCGATTGCGCGAATCGGTCGCCACGATGCGGTAGAACGGGCGCTTCTTGGTTCCCATGCGTTTCAATCTGAGTTTGACCGACAAGATTCTAACCTCCAGCTATCTAAACGGCAGCCGCTTGCGTCCCATTTTCTGCATGCGGCCCATGGTTTTCATCATCTTCTTCATTTGTTCGAACTGCTTCAGTAACTGATTCACATCTTGCACGGTGGTGCCGCTGCCGCGGGCGATGCGCTTGCGGCGGCTGCCATCGATGGACTGCGGCTTGGCGCGCTCTTCCGGCGTCATCGAGCAAATGATCGCTTCCACGCGCGTCATTTGCTTGGGATCGACGGCGGCACCCGCCGGCAAGGCCCGGCTCATGCCCGGGATCATCTTCAAGATGTCCTCGATCCCGCCCATCTTCTTCACGCGCCGCAGCTCTCCCAAGAAGTCGGAGAGGTCGAACTGCTGCGAGCGCATCTTGCGCTCGAGGTCTTTCGCCTCGTCGAGGTCGATGGCCTCTTGCGTCTTCTCGATGAGCGATAGGACGTCCCCCATGCCGAGGATGCGACCGGCCATTCGCTCTGGATAAAACGGCTCCAAGTCCGAGAGCTTTTCGCCCATGCTCGCGAACTTGATGGGCACGCCGACGACCGAGCGCACCGAAAGCGCGGCACCGCCGCGCGCGTCGCCGTCGAGCTTCGAGAGCACGACACCGGTCAATTGCAACCGGTCGTGGAACGCGGTGGCGACGTTGACCGCTTCCTGCCCCGTCATACTGTCGACGACCAGCAGGATTTCTTCCGGCTTGGCCACGTCGCGCAGACGGACGAGCTCGTCCATCATCTCCGCGTCGACGTGCAGCCGGCCCGCGGTGTCGAGAATCAAGGTGTCGCACAGCTTGTCGCGTGCGGCATCTTGGCCGCGCTCCCAAAGTGCTTTCACGTCGGTCTCGCCGGCCTTGCCGCGCGATACCGGAATCGCGATCTGCTTGCCGAGCACTTCGAGTTGGTCCATCGCCGCGGGGCGATAGACGTCGAGTCCGACCAACAGCGGCTTGCGGCCGCGCTTGCGCAGCGCTGCGGCCAGCTTCGCGGAAAACGTCGTCTTGCCCGAGCCCTGCAGCCCGACCACCATCACCACGGAGGTCGACTGCCGCAAATGGAACGGGACCACCGTTCCACCGAGGAGCTGGGTCAGCTCCTCGTTCACCACGCGGATGATTTGCTGCTCCGGGGTGAAGCTCTTGTGCACTTCGTCGCCGACCAGCCGCGCTTCGATCTTCGCGACGAAGTCTTTGACGACGCGGAAGTTGACGTCCGCCTCGAGGAGCGCTTTGCGCACCTCGCGCACGGTCTCGCGTACGTCGTTCTCGCTGAGTTTCCCGCGCGAGCGAATCGACGCGAACACACGGTCGAACTTTTCGGTCAGACTCGTAAACATGCGCGGTTTGCCCGGGGGAGCGCGTACCCTCTCCTCCGCTCATACGTCCTCGCGCGAGACATTTGATATCGCGCTGCGGAAATCGCGTCGGAGAGGCTACACGCTCCCCCGACTCAAAGTAGTGCGAGGCTAGAATGATTTCGGGCTTCGACCGGACGGAGGAGGGTAGCAGACCGCCCCCAGCGGGGCAAGTGCTAACTGGAGCGGAGGGTTAGCCGCGTATGGCGGCGATCGAGGCGGCGTAGTCCGGGGTTCGAAAGATGGCGGTTCCGGCCACCAGGATCTCCGCCCCTGCCGACCGGGCGCGCGCGGCGGTCTCGGGGTTGATGCCCCCGTCGATCTCGATGGCGAAGGTAAGTCCAAGCCGCTCACGAATCTTGGCCGCCTGGGTGACATTGGGCAGGATTTCCGCCATGAACGACTGGCCGCCAAAACCCGGGACCACACTCATGACGAGGAGCAGGTCCAGCTCCTCCAGGAAGGGCTCGACCGCGGAGATCGGGGTGGCCGGGTTGAGCGAGAGGCCGGCCTTCCGGCCGCGGGCTCGGATGGCGCGCAGGTCGCGGCGCACATCGTTGCTTGCCTCGACGTGGATCGTGAGGATGTCGGCGCCGGCGTCCAAGAACGGGCCGAGGTAGCGATCGGGGTTCTCGATCATCAGATGCGTGTCGAGCGGCACGGTCGCGAGCGTGTCGATGGCCTTCACCAGCACCGGACCGAAGGTGATGTTGTCGACGAAGTGACCGTCCATGACGTCGAGGTGCAGGAACTCGGCGCCGGCTTTCTCGACCGTACGGATTTCTTCTTCCAAACGAGCGAAGTCACACGCGAGCAGACTCGGTGCGACTGCCGCCCGATAGCTCTTCGCGTGTGTCTCCTTAGTTGGAAGCAGATGCGACCAGCTCAATCGATTCTCCTTCGCGAATGCGCGCGCCCGGTTTGGGGCGTTGGTCGATGATGGTGTTCGGGAACACGCCTTCCTGTGCTTCGTAGCGCACCGAGGCGACACGCACGCCCAGCTTCTCCAACCGGTCGCGCACGAAAAAGAGGTCCTGATTGCGCAAATCGGGCATGAGGTACATGGCACCCCCGCCGGCGACCGCCACCACCAAATCGACCGACTCGCCTTCGCGCAATTCCTCGCCGGCGGGCGGATTGGTGGCGATAACCGCGTCGCGCTGCTCGCCCGCGCGCTTCACCTTGGAGATGCGCCCGATGTTCAGCCCCGCGTGCTCGATCACACCGCGCGCTTGCCGCAAGGTTTGGTTGGTCACATCGGGCACGCGCTCGGTGCGCGGACCGAGGCTGGTGATGATGGTGACGGTGCGCCCTTGTTTCAGGCTCTCGTTCGCTCGCGGCGATTGCTCCACCACGTAGCCTTGCGGAACCTGCGCGTCGTACTCGCTGCGCCCCACTTTGACGTGCAGGCCGAGGCGGCGCAGCGCCTGTGTCGCCTGGGATTCGCTCGAGTTGCGCAGATCGGGGACGATGACGGCTCCGCGCTGGTGCACCAACATCGGCATGGCGATGAAGTTGAAGGCGAGAATGCCGGCGGCGAACAATCCGACCAGGATCAGGACGCGCTTTAAGACGACACGGGCGTTCACGGCCGCAACTCTAGCGGGTGGCGTGCGCGGCCGTCAATTTTCGTATGAGGCCAGGCGGTCGCCGACCTGGAGACGGTGGCCGGCAAGGAACTCGCGCGCCGACATGGCGCGCTTGCCTTCCGGGCGAACTACGCGGAGCTCGAGGGTGCCGTCGCCGGTCGCGACCACGAGGGGGTCGAGCGACACCACCGTACCCGGTGCGGCGCGGTGCGAATTGGCCGCGACGGCTGCCTCGATGATGAGGCGCGCCGTGCCGACGAAGGTGTATGCGGTGGGCCACGGCGACATCGCACGCACGTGTCGAGCCAAGTACTCGGTGTCACGGGTCCAGTCGACGAGGCCGTGCTCCTTCTTGATCTTCTTGGTGTGGGTCGCGAGTGCTTGCACCTGCGGCTGCGGTGTGACGGTGCCGTCGACCAGGCCGTCGAGTGT
>JAICFA010000085.1 GCA_025923935.1 Candidatus Krumholzibacteriia bacterium | reverse complement strand
CGACTCAAAGAAAAGTTGGGAACGGGCGGAATGGGCGAGGTGTATCGCGCCGAGCACGTCATGCTGAAGCAGGACGTCGCCATCAAATTGATTCGGCCCGAGCGCGCGGGCGATCCGGGCGCATTGCGCCGCTTCGAGCGCGAAGTGAAGGCGACGTCGCGGCTGAAGCACTGGAACACGGTACAGATCTTCGACTACGGCCACACCGACGACGGCACCTTCTACTACGTGATGGAGTATCTGCCGGGGTTGACGCTGGATCAGATTGTGAAGGCGAACGGTCCGCTGCCGCCGGCGCGCGCCATCCATTTCTTGCGGCAGATGTGCGCGGCGCTGCACGAAGCGCACGCCATCGGATTGATACACCGCGACATCAAGCCGGCCAACATCATCGCGGGCGAGCGCGGCGGCGTCCCCGACGTGGCCAAGCTGCTCGACTTCGGCCTGGTGCGCCACACGGACGAACACCCGGGTGCCGGAGGCATCACCCAAGACGGCGCGCTCTTGGGTACACCCGCGTACATGTCGCCCGAGCAAGTCGATGCCCGGGTGATCCCCGACCAGCGCACCGACATCTATAGCTTGGGCGCGGTGGGGTACTTCCTGCTCACCGGACAGCCGCCGTTCGTTCGCAACCAGGCGATGGAGCTCATGATCGCGCACGCGCGCGATCCGGTTCCGCCACCGCGGTCGCTGCGCGCCGACATTCCCCACGACGTGGAGGCCGTCATCATGCGTTGTCTGGCGAAGGACGCGGCGGCGCGCTTCGCGTCGGTCGCCGAACTGGACGACGCGCTCGCCGCGTGCGCAGCAGGCTACCCCACTCCCAATTGACGATGCGAACCTTGGCGATGATTCTTGCTCTCCTCTGCGGGCTAGCATGCGCGCGCAGCGAACATGTAATTCCCGTCTCCGAGGAAGATTTCGAGCGCGACGTGCTGCAGTCGTCGATGCCCACGGTCGTCGAATTCTGGGCGCACGGGTGCATGCCGTGCGTGAAGCTTGCACGTCCTCTCGACAAAGTCGCCGTCGAGTATCAAGGCCGCGTCGCGTTTCGCAAACTCAACGCCGGGTGGACGGCACGGACGCGCAAGCTTTACAACTTCCAGGCCGTACCCACGTTGATTTTCTATCGCAATGGACGCGAAGTCGCGCGCCAAGTCGGCGCTCCGGAAGACGACGTTCATGAAGGGCTGGTCCGATTCGTGGAGCAAGGACTCGGGGTTCCTCCATAACCTCACCTCGAGGGGGATGACAACGGACTCAACATTACACCGCCGCTGCGCAGCGCCGTGGAGACCGCCGCCGCAATTCGGGGCGCACCGGGCGTGTCGCCGTGGATGCATATGGTGCGCGCATTTCCACTCATGGCGATGCGAAGCGCTTGCTCCGCCGCTTGCTGGGGATCGTCGATCAACGCGTCCGCGAACGATCGCGCGCGCAGCGTGCCGTCCGGCTCGTAGCGGCGATCGGCGAATGCCTCGGCAGCAACCTGAAAGCCGGCATTGCGAAACACATCGAGCATGGGAGAGCCGGCCAATCCCACCAGGATGACATCCCGGTTCCATCGGGCCACACCATTTGCGATGGCTTCGGCGAGGGCGCTGTTGCGAACGGCTTGGTTGTAAAGGGCACCGTGAGGTTTTACGTGCGCAATTGCTGTGCCCAACCTTTCGGTGACACTGCTGAGCGCTTGCAATTGCTCGTAGATGAAATCAGAAACCATCCCGACCGGCACGTCCATGGGCGTGCGACCAAAGTGCTCGCGGTCGGGATATCCGGGATGCGCGCCGATGGCGACGTGGGCACGCAGCGCCTGCTCGACCGTGGCGGTCATGGTGTGCTCATCGCCGGCGTGACCGCCGCATGCCACGTTGACCGACGTGATCCACCGCATCAGCGCTTCCTGCGTCCCGTCCTCGATGGCCGACGGCATCTCGCCCATGTCGCAGTTGAGATCGATGATCATTGTTCGAAGATGGTCTCGCGCGCGGTGAGGATGCGTTCGTCCTCGGCCCACGCGGTGCGCGCAGCGGCGATGTCGACCAATTGAAAGCGGACGTCGTCGCGCGGGCGCAGCTGGCCGACGCTGGCAATATCGGCGGAGATGACGTTGGCGATTTTGGGATATCCCCCGGTGGTTTGCTGCTCGACGAACAAAATAATGGGCAGGCCGCCCGCTGGAACCTGGATCGAGCCCAACGACACGCCCTCGGTGATCATCTCGGCGCCCAAGTTGCTGGGAATGGGAGGCCCGTCGAGGCGGATGCCCATGCGGTTGCTCTGCTCGAGCACGCGATAGGTGCCCTCCACCAAAGCACGGCGCGAGTTCTCGGGAAAGCGGTCGATCTGTTCCCCCGCGGTGACGCGGATGGTCTTGCGCGGCGCGAGTCGCTCCAGCGCGCGCCGTGCGACGTTGCGCTTGCGAAACGGCTGCGTGGTATCTCCGATCGCGAGCACGTCGCCCTGGCGCAGCGATCGTCCTTGGAAGCCGCCGAGTCCAGTCATGACGTGCGTCGAGGCACTCCCGAGAAACGGTTCGACGGAAATACCGCCGTGCACGCACAGGTAGGCGCGGGCACCAGTGCGCGTCGGTCCCACGCGCAGCATCGCCCCGGAGCGCACGCGCACCGACGTCCACGGTGGAACGTAAAAGCCGTCGAGGGCCGCGCCGAAATCGGAGCCGGTCATGGCGATGGTGGTGTCGCTGTCGACGCTGAACACGCCGCCCACCAGCGTCATCTCGAGCGCGGCCGTCCCCTCGTCGTTGGCGACGAGCCGGTTGCCGAGCCGGAGTGCCGCGTGGTCGGCTGCACCCGACGGCGACACGCCGAGCGGACCGAACCCGACGCGGCCCAAGTCCTGCACCGTCGTGAGCAAGCCGGGTTCGTGTACCCGCAACGTGTTCATGCGCTCGACTGCTCCGTGAACTCATCGGGCGAAATGGGGATGAAGCGGACTTCGTCGCCGATGGATAAGAGATTCATGGTCTCGCGCTGCGGCGAAAACAGCTGGAGCGGCGTGCGGCCGATGAGTCGCCAGCCCGCCGGCGTGCGCACGGGATAAACACCGGTTTGTCGTCCGGCGATGCCCACGCTCCCCGGATGGATCGACCAGCGCGGCTCCGGCAAGCGCGGCGTGGCGATGGCTTCGGGCAGTCCGCCGAGGTACGCGAATCCGGGCACGAAGCCGATGAAGTACACCAAATAGGCCGCCGAGGAGTGCAGGCGAATGACCTCTTCGCTGGTGATGCCGTGGAGCTTCGCGACGTCGAGAAGGTCGGGACCGAACTCGCCGCCGTAGCACACCGGAATCTCCACGCGGCGCGCCGCCGGCAGCTGCACCGCGTCCATTCTCTCCACGTACGAACGCACCACTGCTTCCAGCTCGCGATGATCGCGCTGCAGCGGGTCGAAGGTGATGAGTAGCGAGGTGTAGCCCGGCTGCAAGTTGTACACACCGTCGACCGGCTCGGCGGTGAGGAGTGCCAGCAGCGCGCGCACGCGCTGGTGGATCTCCAGCGAAATGGTATCGCCGAAGCGGACCATGAGCGAGCGGTCGCTGGCCGCTTGGTAGGTCGCGGCCGAGGTCATGAGCTCACCGCCGCGGGTGCTACCGCGCGCACGCGAGCGCGGCGCCACAAGAGATAAACGGGAAATCCGACCAACACGATCAAGTAGCCCACGCCCGACGTGGCCGGCGCGAGCCACAGCAAGTCGACGACGAGCAACAACGCAAGCGCGATGTAGATCGCCGGCACCAGCGGGTAGCCCCACGTGCGATACGGCCGCTCCATCGCCGGCGCTTTCTTGCGCATGACGATCACGGCGGCGACCATGAGGGCGTATAGAATGAGGTCCGCGGGAATCAAATACTCCAGCAATTGCGTGTAGACGTTGCCGTACGCCACTTGTCCGGTGGTGGCGTCGAGCGTTGCGGTGCGCGGCAGCGTCAACAGTGCCGCCCAAGTGCCTTGCGCCGCCAGTGCCACACCGGGGACGCGAAACCGGTTCACGTGCCCGACGCGCGCGAAGAACAATCCATCCTGCGCCATCGCGTACGCAATGCGCGCGCCCGCCTGGATGAGTCCGTTCAAGCAACCGAAGGTCGAGATCATGATGGCTGCCGCCATCAACACCGTCCCCGGCGTGCCCAGGACTTTGTGCATGGCCGCCGTGGCCACCCGGCCCTGCGGCGCGCGTTGGATCTCGTCCAGCGAAAGAGTGAGAATGTAGCCGAGATTCGCGAGCAAATATAGCGTCACGACGAGCGTGCAACCGATGAGCAGCGCACGCGGCAGGTTGCGCGGGGCGTCGCGAATTTCCGCGCCCATGAAGGTGACGTTGTTCCACGCCGACTGCGCAAAGAGCGGCCCTACCATGGCACGACCCAGCAACATGAAGAGCACCACCGAGCCCGCCATCGCGAGCGTAGGCGGAGCGCCATTGGCGGACGGATTCCACCACGACGAGGTAGACGCCGCACTGCCGGCGTTGCGGCCCATCACGAGGCAGAAAATGACGAGCCCAATGAGCGCGGCCGTCTTCGCCACCGTGAAGGTATTCTGGATAAATTTGCCGAGCCGCAACCCGCGCGTGTTGACGAAGGTGAGCAGCAGAATGGTGGCGATGGCGGTCGCTTGCAGGGTAGACAGGCTGAGAGCATAATTTCCCACGCGTACCGGCTCAATTATATAGCGGCTCGACGAGATCGACGGTGCCACCACCCCGCTGAAATTGGCGAACGCCACCGCCACCGCGGCAATCGTCCCGGTTTGAATGACGAACAAGAAGGCCCAGCCGAATAGAAATCCTACCGCCGGCCCGTATGCTTCGCGCAGAAACACGTACTGCCCGCCCGCGCGCGGCATCGCCGCCGCAAGCTCGGCGCAGCACAACGCACCGGTGATGGTCATCACACCCGCCAGCGCCCACGCGAGCAAGAGCAACCCGGGAGCGCCCACCCAGCGCGCCGATTCCGCCGAGACGATGAAGATGCCCGAGCCGATCATCGAGCCGACCACCAGCATGGTGGCATCGACGAGCCCCAAGCGTCGCTCGAGGGTTTGCGACATGGCGGGCAGTGTAGCGTAGGAAGGATTAGAGATTCAACGCGAGGAACGATGTCCCCGCGATGGGATTGTGTCGGTATGCGGCGATGGGCACGAAGCCGAGCGAGGTGTACAAGGCGCGTGCTTCCGTCATGGACGGGAGCGTGTCGAGAACGAGGCGCGCGTATCCCAGCTCTCGGCCGCGCTCGATGATGGCCTTGGCCAACTCCCGGCCGGCGCCGGCGCCACGGCCGGACGGATCGACATAGAGCCGCTTGATCTCCCCGCTCGACTCATCGTACCGCCGCAAACCGACACACCCGATCGCCCGGCCATTCACTTCCGCCAGGAAAAACGCGCCCGAGGGCGGACCGTACTGCTCCGCCAGATGCTCGATTTCGTCGTCGAAATTCTGGAAGCACAAATCGACGCCGAGCGATTGCGCGTATGCCTCGATGAGATGGCGCGCGGTGAGCCAATGCTCCGGCGTCGAAGGTACGAACAACCTCACGGCGACCGGTGCGCGGCGGCGAAGATGCGCTTCACGTTGTCTTCCGCGAAGAATTCCGCGGGCGACGTAACCCCGGCGGTCACGCGCGCGAATCCGTCCATCGCGTCCGGGTTGCCGTGCACCGCGTGGAGCAGCGCGCGCATC
Source organism: Candidatus Krumholzibacteriia bacterium (assembly GCA_025923935.1). Lineage (GTDB taxonomy): Bacteria > Krumholzibacteriota > Krumholzibacteriia > WVZY01 > JAKEHA01 > JAKEHA01. The sequence continues at coordinate 5,350 of JAICFA010000085.1, read as the reverse complement.
TCCGGCGGCGGCGGCTCTTGCGACGCGAGCTGGGCGGTGAACTCGTACAACGGCAGCACGTGCTCGTCGCGCACGGACTGATAATCGGCCATGGCGTCGTCGAAGGAACGCTTCCCCGCGAACGATTCGTCGATTGCCGTCGCGCACAGCTCGGCGTCGCGAAACGCGTCCTGGATGCCTTGCGCGGTGATAAAGTCCTTGTTGTAACCGGCGTCCCCCACCAATGCCCATCCCGGACCATACGGCTTGCGAAAATATCCCGGCACCGTCATGCCGAAGAATCGCTCTTCGCGTTTCGCGCCCCGCAGGCGCTCGGCGAACGCCGGTGCTTCGTCGATCACGCGGCGGTAATTTCCCTCGATGTCGCTCTTCCGGGCTTCGAACTCCTTGAATTGCCAGCCGGCGATCACCAAGGTCATGTCGTCGTTGGTCGGCCACGCGGCGAACGATTGGAACGGCCGCGAGTAGGTTTCGAAGCGGCCTTTCATCGGTAGGTTGCTCCAGTACGTGTAATAGCCCGCGAGCAGCTGCGGTTTCTCGTGATACTGCTCAGGCTCGACCGCGCGGACTACGGTCGAGTGCAGCCCATCCGCGCCGATAACGACGCGCGCCTTTTCCGTAACCGGCGATCCGCCGCGACTGTGCCCACGAATACCGATCACGCGGCCGTCTTCAACCATCACGTCCTCGACCGTGAACGCTTCGCGTACTTCCACGCCGGCTTCTGCGGCGGCATCAACGAGGAGTTTGTCCAGCACGGTACGGCGCGGAGAGTATGAAATGGGCGATTCACTCGTCCCCGGCGCTCCGGTGATGGTAAACGGACCGAAGTCGAAAACGTACGTGTCGATGGGCGGGCATCCCGTCGCCGCTACGCGCTCCAGCAGGCCCCATCGCTTCAGCGCATCGACGCCGGGGGGATGGATCAGATGGGTCGAAATAGTGTCGCTGGGAAATGTCGCGCGGTCGACCGCGAGCACGCGGTATCCTTTGCGCGCGAGCAGCATGGCGGTGGGAGATCCGGCGCAGCGCGCGCCGACAACGATTGCATCGTATTGCGAGGCCATTTGTGTTCTCCCTTTTCGGCTGGGTGATAAGGTCGTCGCATAATTATGCTACGCGGGAGAGCCGAAAAACAAGCGCTCGAGAACAAAAGATGGGAGAAGTCGTGCCGGAAAATAATTTCATCATGAGACCAATCGGCGCTATCCGCTCGACTACTTCTGCCGGCTTGCTTCGACTCGGTCGCGATTGAGCTGCATCTCGAGGCGGCCGTCGGTAGGGTTGATGGAGACTTTCGTATTATAGAACACTTCGTGGTGGAGAGTTTCTTCCCAATCCACAAAGAAGGTGTTGTCGGCGTCGTGGATCAACGCAGCCTTGTCGCCCTTTCCAAGCTGCATGGTTAACTTCCCGCTTTTCACAGCCACCGTGATGTCTCCGTACAGCTCCGTGGTGTAGACACCCGCATAATCCTTGAGCGGCTGTGGCGGTGGCGACGCCGCGGCCTTCTTTTCCGCGATGGACGCCTTCTCTTTGCGCTCATCTTCCACTGCCTCCTGGTGGCGCTTCAGCATGTCGCCGCTTACATCGTCCAACGGAACGCCGAGATAGTGGTCGAGGATCATGCCCGCCAACGTTCCGTGGAACGTCCCCACCGCCCACGTGTTCATCATCACCGCCACGCCCAGCTTCTTCCGCGGCAGCAGTGCCATGTATACCGGCATGCCGTCGGCGTTGCCGGTGTGCCAGTGCAGCGGCTCGCCGCGATAGTCCATGATTTGCCACCCCAACCCGTACGCGCCGAAGAACTCGACGTGGCGCGCCGCGCGCATCTCGGCCGTGGTCGCAATGATGGTCTGCGGCGAGTGCATCTCCTCCATCGACGCCTTGCTGATCACTTGGGTACCGTCGATCAATCCGTCGTTGAGCTGCAGCCGGAGCCAGCGCGCCAGGTCCACCGCGTTGGTGTAGATGCTGGCCGACGGCGCCACCATGGAAAAGTCGTAGGGACGGATCGGACGCTGCTTGCCGTCGAAGGCGGCGTGGGGTGTCGCGATGTTCTTGACCGATGGCCGCTTCCCCACCGCGGTGAAGGTCATTCCCGCGGGCGCGACGACGCGCGTGCGGATGAGCTCCTCCCACGTCGTCTTCGCGGCGGCCGCGGTCATCTCGCCCGCCACCGTATAGAGAATGTTGGAATACACCATGCCGGTGCGAAACGGTCGCTGCGGTTGCAGGTACTGGACGCAATCCAGAATGTGCGCGCGGTCGAAGCCGAAGAACACGAAGGTGCTGTTGGCGGGCTGCAGGCCCGTGCGGTGCGAGAGCAAATCGCGCAGCGTGACTTCGCGGCCGATGCACTCGTCATTGAATTTCACCGCGGGCAAGATGTCGCTGACGCGATCGTCCCACTTCAGCTGGCCGGAATCGACCAGGACAGCCGCGCCCGCCGCCGTGAACGACTTGGTCAGCGACGCGATGTCGAAGATGGTCTCGCCATCGACCTTGCCCGGCTTCCCCAATTCGCGCACTCCGTAGCCCTTTGCTGCGACCACCTGATCGTCTTCGACGATGACGATCGCAACACCCGGCACTCCCCAATCGGCGATCGCTTTGGCGAGGGCGGTGTCGAGATCAGCCGGCATTTGATCGGCGCAAAGCGCGGCAACCGGCATGATGAACAACGTAAGAAAGACAATCGTGATGGCGCGCATGATTATTGTACCTCCTGTCAATATTTTGACATCTCAGCGTATCCAGAATGTCAGCGACTGGATCAGCGTCATGGTGGAGTTACTTGAGGTTGGCTAGCGCCTCGTCCGCGGCCAGACGGACCGCGATGTGAATATCGCGCGTGAGGACTTCGATCTGCGGAGCAAACGCTTCGTTACCCATCTCCCCGAGAAATGCGACTGCCTCCGCTCGCACCTGCCAGGCGGGATCGGCGAGCGCTTCTTCCATCGCAGAAGTGACGTTTGCGTTGCCGATTTCTCGCAGCGACGCGGCCGCTGTCGCGCGCACGCGCCACACCGCGTCGTTGAGCAGTGGAAGCAACAAATCGACGGCGCGCGCGTCTCCGCTGGCACCCAGCGCCCACGCCGCGTACGCGCGCACGCGCCAGTCAGAGTTGATCGACTCGCGCATCAACGGTTCGATGACCGAGCCGTCGTGCACCAGCGACAAGGCCCAACGCGCGCGATCCGGCACCAGATCGTGCTCGCCCGACGACTCGCGCGACGCCGCGACTCGCAGCACGCCAATAAAGGCGGCGTCGGGCGCCTTGGCGTCCAACTCGATCGACGGCACGTCGAGTCGATTCCCGGGCACCCGCTCGCTTTGCGGGTCCAAGTACGCATCCAACCGGTCCGCTGACGAAGGCGCGTCGTGCACGCCAAACGCCGCCAACGGCGTCACCACCGCAGCAGCACACAGGACAACTGCAACGATCTGTGCCGTGGACAGGCCCCGCCGGCTGGTCGACGAGTCCAAGATGCGAACGATGCGCTCTTCCAGGTGGGGCATATGCATCAGCGGTGATGCGTGCATGCGGAGGGTTCCGTGCGCGCTCACCCGTGCTGCGTCGATCAAGATCTCCGAGTATTCGATGGGATCGGCGCCAGCGGCCAGCGCACGGTCGTCGCAGGCACCCTCGCGTTCGAGTGCAATGCGCTGCGCTGCATACCACACCAGGGGGTTGAACCAGTAGCACGCACATGCCATTCGCACCATCAGCTGCGTCAAGCAATCGTGACGCTCGATGTGCGCCAGCTCGTGTTGAATCATCGGTCGCAGCGCAGAGTCGCCCGCGGGCAGCATGATGGCGGGACGAAATACTCCGACGACGACGGGAGCCATGATCTCATCGCTTTCCAGCAAGGGAACGCCGGAACGCAATCGTCCGCGCAATCTCGCCCGGCTGCGCAATCCGTGCGCCGCAACCACGTCGTACCCGATCCGAAGGAATACGAACGTCGTTCCCGCCAACCACAGGGCGAGGATCGCGGCCTCCCGGCGCTCGATCGACGACCGAACGTTGGAACGGGGCAGCGAATTATCTTCGGGATAGGTGCGCGCCATGACCAGGCGCGTGGCGTTATCGGTGAAACGGCGTAGCTCGGGGCGCGACGAGATAACCGAACTAGTCAGCCGATTCGACTGAAGTGTCGGAAGCATGGCTCCCAAAATCGGCAAAGCGAGTGTACCCACCACCGCGGCCAGCAAGATCGCATGACGCAACGATGCCGAACGGCGTCTCAACATCCACAAGAGCACGATCGCGACGCCGACCAGCAGGGTCGCCTTGACGGCCGCAATCAATAACAGCGTGATGGTCGCCATCGTCACCGCGCCTTCTTCGCGCGTTCGACCAGTCGCGTCAAGCGCTGCAATTCTTCGTCGGAGACATGGGAGGACGATCCCAGCAAGGCCGCCATCGCGTCCGACGGCGAGCCATTGAAGAATGTCTTGATGACGTGCGACAGCACCGACGTCCCCGCGCTCGACTTGGGCCACACCGGTGAATAGACGTAGCGAACGCCGTCCTGCTCGTGCTTGATATGCCCCTTGTTCTCGAGAATACGGAGCAAGCCCCGCACGGTGGTGTAGGTGGGCGCGTCGGCCATCTGTGCGGTCACGTCGGCGGCCGTGCCACTGCCGAGGCGATAGAGGATCTCGAGGATTTGCCGCTCGCGGCGGCTGAGATTGAGGGGCGCCTTCTTCGGCATGTCAAATATTTGACATGATTCGCCCCCGCCGTCAAGCGAGTTTTTCTTGATGCCGGGTTAGTCCGCGAGAATCACGCGCGGCTTGCCCTTGTCGCCCACTTGGAACAGGAGCACGGTGACGGCGCGCTCGGCGCTGCCGTTGCGCGCGCGCATGACCTCGTTGACGGCCTCGTGGTAGACCTCGCCTTCGTCGATGGTGATGCGCTTGCCGTTGTCCAAGTCGACGATGAACTGGCCCTCGAGCACGTACACGAAGATGTCGCCGGTGTGGTAGTGGCGCTCGCCCGCCCAGCCCGCGGGATAGACGGCGCGCTGGATGGCGGCCTCCTTGCCGGGGATGGAGAACAGGTCCTCGCGCAGAACCATTTGCACATTGGAGCCGCCGCTATCCTTGGCAGCGATTTGGTGCACGAAGGCGGCGGCGATAAAAATGACGATGCCGATGAAGGAGTTGCGATTCATGTCGATCCTGCCCTTTCTGCCAACGTTCTGGCGGTAACATAGCCAACACGCCTCGGCACGCCTTTGAGAAAGGTCACACTGAGCCCTTGGCGGCGAGGTGAGGTATGATGCCGGCGTGGACGACCGGCCAGTGATGGTGTTCGACGGCGACTGCGGATTTT